>CANGOX010000063.1 GCA_947455605.1 Chitinophagaceae bacterium | reverse complement strand
TCCACAATTCAGGTTCGTGCAGGGAAAATAACAGCAAATTGTTGCAATCTTCCGATTGCAAAGGACGCAATAAAACGCAATCATCTTCTAACTGAAAATCTTTCGCCGTATCGAATACAGGGTTCATCATAAAATTAGATACTTTTAAAAGTATGGAATTGCCCGTCTTTCGGGTATTCATTGCATAAAATAAGTAAATTTGCAGGTTAATTTAATATAAGAACCATATATGTGTGGAATTGTAGGATACACCGGACCAAGGGAAGCTTATCCCGTCATCATCAAAGGGTTAAAACGTTTGGAATATCGCGGATACGATAGTTCCGGGGTAGCACTTCTTAACAACGGCAAACTAAACGTCTATAAAAAGAAAGGTAAAGTGGCCGAACTGGAAGAGTTTGCGCTCGGACAGGATTGCCATGGCCATATTGGTATCGGCCATACCCGTTGGGCCACTCATGGAGAGCCCAGCGACCGTAATGCACACCCGCATCAATCGCAAAGTGGTGAACTGGCCATGATCCATAACGGGATCATTGAGAACTATACACAGATCAAACAGGAACTGCTGTCCAAAGGCTATACATTCAAGAGCGATACCGATACTGAAGTCTTACTCAATTTTATTGAAGACATTAAGAAAAATAATGAATGCAGTCTGGAAGAGGCCCTACGTATTGCACTCAAACGTATTGTAGGCGCTTATTGTATCTTATTGATATCAAATGATGATCCCGATACCATCATTGCTGCAAGAAAAGGAAGCCCGCTGGTGATCGGTATTGGTAAGGGTGAACATTTTTTAGCGAGCGATGCTTCTCCTATTATTGAGTACACCAAAGAAGTGGTGTATGTGAACGATTATGAGATCGCCATTGTTCGTCCGGATGAACTGATCCTGAAAAACCTGGGTAATGAAAAACAAACCCCTTTCATTACCAAGCTCGATATGGAACTGGCAGCCATTGAAAAAGGTGGCTATGACCATTTCATGTTGAAAGAGATCCATGAACAACCCGAAACTATTTTCGATTGTTTGCGTGGAAGATTACTTACCCAAACCGGCCAGATCATGATGGCGGGTGTTGAAAATCACATTGAGGCTTTTATCAATGCCCCACGTATTATGATTGTTGCCTGCGGTACCAGCTGGCATGCGGGTTTGATTGCCGAATACCTCATTGAAGAACTGTGCCGTATACCTGTTGAAGTTGAATATGCATCCGAATTCCGATACCGTAATCCTGTAGTTAACAAGGGAGATGTGATCATCGCCATTTCACAAAGCGGCGAAACTGCAGACACCTTAGTGGCCCTGGAAAGTGCAAAAGAAAAAGGTGCTTTCATATTCGGCGTAGTAAATGCAGTTGGCAGCAGTATTGCCAGGTTGAGTAATGCCGGCGCCTACACCCACTCAGGCCCTGAGATAGGTGTAGCCAGTACCAAAGCCTTTACCGGTCAGCTGGCAGTGTTAACCATGATGGCCTTAAAGATCGGATATGCAAAAGGCACTCTGAAAAAAGACCGTTACTTACAACTGATGCAGGATCTTGAAGCCGTTCCTGAAAAAGTGAAAGAGATATTGAAAGACACATCCAATATAGAACGCATAGCAGTTAAATATAAAGATGCCACTGATTTTCTGTTCTTAGGACGTGGTTATAATTTCCCTGTTGCTTTGGAAGGTGCTTTAAAATTGAAAGAGATATCCTATATCCATGCAGAAGGTTACCCTGCCGCAGAAATGAAACACGGGCCTATCGCATTGGTGGATGATAAATTACCCGTTGTATTTGTGGCAACCAAAGATTCCTATTACCAGAAGATCGTATCCAATGTACAGGAGATCAAAGCCCGTAAAGGCAAGGTGATAGCGGTAGCTACTGAAGCTGATAATGTGATACCGGGTATGGCAGACGATGTAATGTTTGTACCCGATGCAGATGAAGCCATTGCGCCTTTGTTAAGCGTGATCCCATTACAGCTATTAAGTTACTATACCGGACTTGCCAAAGGACTGGATGTAGATAAACCCCGAAACCTCGCCAAAAGTGTAACCGTAGAATAACAGGCAGGAGTACCTGAAAAAGTCAAATACTAAAACAAGGGCATGTCGCAGAATATTATTTACAAAACACCGCTGGATGCATTGGGCTATCAATTTATCAAGGATGAATTCATTCCCAGAGGAAAGAATGAATTTTATCTGCGCAATATGCAGAACCGGAATGGTATTGATTACCGCCGTTTGTCTGCGTATGAAATAGAAATGCTTGTTCGTAATGGAAACACCAGTGATGACTGGAATAATATACTGGTATCGGATGCCTTTAATGCCGAACTGGTAAAGAACTGTAAATTTTACGGCCTGGTGCGGATCGGAAAACTGGAACCTTTTTGTTTAGGCTTCAGTGATCTGAAAGCGCCTGTAGGATTATACAACTCCACCATCATCAGTTGCGATTTTGGGGATAATGTAGTGATCGATAATGTGAACTACCTCTCCCATTATATCATTGGCAGTGAAGTGATCATAACCAATGTAAATGAACTCGTAACCACCAACCACGCCAAATTTGGTAACGGAATCATTAAAGAAGGTGAAAAAGAAAATGTTAGGATCTGGGTAGAGATCTGTAATGAGAATACGGGCCGCAGGGTAATGCCTTTTAATGGAATGCTGCCCGGAGATGCGTATCTGTGGAGCAGAAACAGAAATGACAAGACCCTCCAGGAAAAATTCAAACTATTTACCGAACAAAGATTTGATAACCGCCGAGGTTATTACGGAAAGATCGGCGACAGATCCGTGATCAAGAACTGTAATATCATCAAAGACGTATGGGTAGGAACCGATGCCTATATTAAAGGCGCAAATAAATTAAAGAACCTGACAGTTAACTCAGGGCCTGAAGGAAATACACAGATCGGCGAAGGATGTGAGATCGTGAACGGTATCATAGGTTTTGGATGCCGTTTATTTTATGGAGTGAAGGCCGTTCGATTTATTATGGCATCGCATTCGCAGTTAAAATATGGCGCCAGGCTGATCAACTCTTACCTTGGTAATAATGCCACCATTTCCTGCTGCGAGGTATTGAACTCATTGATCTTTCCGGCACATGAGCAACACCATAATAACTCTTTTCTGTGTGCTGCCCTGGTTATGGGACAAAGTAATATTGCCGCAGGTGCCACTATCGGATCCAACCATAATAGCCGCGGGGCTGATGGGGAAGTGATCATGGGGCGTGGTTTCTGGCCGGGGCTTTGTGTGAGCCTGAAACACAATTCACAATTTGCCAGTTTCAGCATTCTTACCAAAGGAGATTATCCTGCAGAATTAAATATACCCTTTCCCTTTTCTCTGATCAGCAATGATGTAACCAATGATCGTTTGGTGATCATGCCCGGCTACTGGTTCCTGTATAATCTGTATGCTCTGGCACGTAATGCCTGGAAATATATTGACAGGGACAAACGCACAGAACGCTTTCAGCGGCTGGAATTTGATTTCCTTGCACCAGATACGGTAAATGAGATGTTCCATTCATTACAACTGATGGAAACCGCTACCGGAAAAGCCTATCACTTATCCATCCAAAAACATGGGCAGTCGGCAGATCATACTGCAGCAGGAAAGCATCTGCTGCACAATAACAGTAAGATCATACATGAGTTAGAGATTCTTGCAGAGAACGTTGAGAACAGTAAGCGCAAAGTAGTACTTACCAAAGTATTGCCCGCTTATAAAGTATTTGAAGAGCTGATCATCTATTACGGCACAACCCAGTTATTACAATTTATTAATGAGAATAATTTTGCCTCATTAAAAGAACTTACAGCTGCTCTACCGGCAAGAGCCACCCGCGGAGAATGGGCCAATGTTGGCGGTCAATTGATCCCGGTAACAGAACTCGAATCTTTCAAAGAAAAGATCCGTACCGGAAAGATCAAATCATGGGATGCAATACATGAATACTACCAGGCAGAAGGCAATAAATATCCCGCACAGAAATTAAAACATGCGCTGGCTTCCTTAGCTGAAATTACCGGCATCAATCTCAAGAAAATGGATGCCCATCAGTTTGCCGGTTTGTTATCCGGAATGGTTGCCACCAAAGAATGGATCACCAAAGGCATTCATGATTCAAGGGCAAAGGATTATACCAATCCTTACCGAAAGATGGTATATGAAAGCATCGGAGAAATGAATGAAGTGGTAGGCAAACTGGAAGAGAACAGCTTTATCAAACAACAGATTGCTGAATTGCAACTTTTCAAAAAAGAGGTGGCAAGTCTTAAGAAGAAATTTAAACTTTAATACGCTGAATGCGAAACGCTGAACGCAAAACGCGAAACGCGAAACGCAAAACGCTTAACGCAGTACAATTGCGTTTTGCGTTCAGCGTTTCGCGTTCAGCCTTCCGCCTTCATCTTTTAAAGACGAAAGCCTAATCCCACCTGCATCTGTTGATTGGTCCATTTATCTTTCTGATCAATATCATTGATGTTCTGCAAACCGATATTATAACGGCCGTAGATACGCAGCATTTTCAGGTTAACCTGTGCGCCGGCAACCATCGCAAAATCTCCGTTCTTGAACGCAGATTTCCCATTTTGCAACATAGTATTGTCTTTGTTGATGAGGATACTATATTGTGGCCCGGCTAGTAAAGAGAACATTCCTGTTACATTCACCCTTAATAAGACCGGAATCGATAAATAATCCAGTTTTATATTCCTGGAAGCATCCAGTGTACTATTAAAAGTGGTTGAAGTGTACACTGTTTTAAAATTGGTAGGTTTTCCGGTTGTCTGGCTCCATAACACTTCAGGCTGTATTCCCCAGCTTTTGTTGAGGTCGATCTCCATAAAACCTCCGGCATGGTACGACAGGTCAAACCCATCATTGAATGACTGCCCTGATATTTTATTCAGATTAGCTCCGGCCTTCAATCCCAGGCGGATACCCTGTGCCTGCGTTACGGTTACGAACATTACAAGTGCAAATGCTGACAAGATTACTTTTTTCATAAGAATTATTTTAATTGACTACCTGTTTTCAATGACCGTGCCAAAAAATGTTAAACTGTAAAAATTGCAAGCATTTTCATCGGGTATACAAATCATACAAGTTCGATCACTGTGATCTCAGGTAAAATCCCTACCCTGCCAGGATAGCCGATAAAACCATATCCCCGGTTCACATATAATTTCTGGTTACCTTCTTCATACAAACCCGCCCATTGTTTGTACATCCATTTTACCGGGCTCCATTTGAAATATGGGTTTTCAAGTCCAAACTGCATGCCATGCGTATGGCCTGCCAGCATCAGATCCACATCGGGATATTTTATTTTTACTTCTGCATCCCAATGGCTGGGATCATGGCTCAATAATATTTTAAAGGGGATCTTCTCCGTTCCGGGATAGGCTTCGTGCATTTTACCATATTTTGGAAACCTGCCTTTGGCTCCCCAGTTCTCAATTCCCAATAATGCGATCTGATCACCGCTTTTATCCAGCAGCACATGCTCATTCATCAGCAAACGCCAGCCCAGATTCGCATGAACCTGTTTTAACCTGTCCAGATTAGCAGATTTTTCCTGCTCCGATGGCCAGGAAACATAGTCTCCATAATCATGATTACCTAAAGAACTAAACACACCCAACGGTGCTTTCACCCGGTTAAATACATCCATGTATTCCAGCATTTCATCTGCACGGTCATTCACCAGGTCACCGGTAAATAATACCAGATCAGCTTTCTGTTTTAGAATAAGGTCTACCCCCCGGTTTACAGCCTCTTTATTTTGAAAACTACCACTATGGATATCGCTGATATGTACAATTTTCAATCCTTTGAACGCCTGTGGCAGATTGGCAAAACTGAGTTTCACATTTTTTACCTGGTAATTGTATTTATTCCCAAACCCGTATAGCAAAGTGCCAAACAGGCTTCCGCCGATACCCAGTCCCAGCCAACTCATAAAAGTGGAACGTGGAATAGAATTGCCCTCACCCATGAACTGTGCACCGGTATCGGGTAAGATCTTGCTGAGCAGCCAGAGCCCGCTTCTGCGAAGGTCGTCTACCAAAAAGAACACAGAACCCAGGATCTTGGCAAAGAAAAGCCCCACCAATATGGCAAATACATAGTTCCTGAAAAGCTTGGAGGTTTGTAAAGCCTGTATATAAGGAAACGACAATAAGGCTGCCAGGGTTAACCCCGAGATCACCCAATAAGTGATCTGTACCGTTATGCGGAGTTTCTCATTGGAGTTTTGGGTAACGGTTCTCAGGGCCTGGTATACATACAGGTCAAGCAGTATCATAATAAGGGCGATGATCCACCAGGTGCTTGCATTTCTCATAAATCGGATGATTATCTCTTCGGGTTGACGTTTTAGTAGGCTGTTTATTTTACCCGGCCGGTTTTGGCTGAAAATCAGGCAAAGATACTGCCCGGCACCTCCAAAAACCGCCTGTTGAAAACTTGCCCTCCCTCCTTAACCCGGTTTGGATAATATTGTTTCGGCAGATGTGCCCTAAAGTGTATTTTTGACCACTTTCAACATAAACGACCATGAATCTGAGCTTTTACGGACATTCCTGTTTTGCAGTAGAGATCAAAGGCAAG
Organism: Chitinophagaceae bacterium; assembly: GCA_947455605.1. Lineage (GTDB taxonomy): Bacteria > Bacteroidota > Bacteroidia > Chitinophagales > Chitinophagaceae > Sediminibacterium. The sequence goes on along the minus strand of CANGOX010000063.1, from coordinate 14,712 downwards.
AAGATCCTTTTTGATCCCTTTATTACCTACAACGAACTGGCAAAGGACATTGACGTAAACAGTATTGAAGCGGATTATATTTTTCTTTCCCATGGCCATGCCGACCATATTGCCGATTGTATAGCCATTGCCAAAAGAACCGGCTGCCAGGTAGTTGCCAACTGGGAGATCCATGAATGGTTGAATAAGAACGGAATCAGTAATACCCATCCGATGAATACGGGAGGAAAATGGCATTTCGATTTTGGCACGGTAAAATGTGTGGTGGCGCAACATAGCAGTGGATTACCCGATGGATCCTATGGAGGAAATCCGATGGGTTTTATCTTTACCTCAACCGAAGGTAATTTTTATTACAGCGGAGATACTGCCCTCACGCTGGATATGCAACTGATACCGGGCTGGGCCAAACTGAATTTTGCGGTATTACCTATTGGCGACAATTTTACCATGGATGTTGCCGATGCTGTAAAAGCCGCCGGTTTTGTAGATTGCCAAACCATTGTAGGCGTACATTACAATACATTTGGTTTTATTAAAATAAATGTGGAAGATGCACAAGCAAGCTTTGCAACTGCAGGCAAGCAACTGTTGCTTCCCGGTATTGGAGAAACGATAGATATTTCAAACAATTAAACATCCGCCTCAGGCGGATTGGGGGTAATTATGGCGAGAATAATCGGAGTGGCCAATCAAAAAGGCGGAGTAGGTAAAACAACATCAGCTATCAATGTAGCAGCCAGTCTGGCTGTGCTTGAATTCAAAACCTTACTGGTTGATGCAGACCCTCAGGCCAATAGTACTACGGGTGTGGGATTTGACCTGCATAATATCACCAACAGTTTATACGACTGTATGGTGAACAATGTATTGGCGGCAGATGTGATCCTCAAAAGTGAGATCCCCAATCTGGATATCATCCCTTCCCATATCGACCTGGTAGGTGCTGAAATTGAAATGATCAATTATCCCAACAGAGAAAATGTGTTAAAAGGCATTTTAGATGCTGTTCGCGAACGTTATGATTTTATCATTATCGATTGCTCTCCATCTCTGGGCCTGATCACCGTAAACTCTTTGGTAGCATCAGACAGTGTGATCGTACCTGTACAGTGCGAATTCTTTGCACTGGAAGGATTGGGTAAATTACTCAACACCATCAAGATCGTTCAAAGCAGACTCAATCCTGAACTACAGATAGAAGGTATCTTAATGACCATGTATGATGGTCGTTTACGTTTGTGCAACCAGGTAGTTAGTGAAGTAAGAAGACATTTTGATGATATGGTTTTCGATACCATCATACACCGTAACACCCGCTTAAGCGAAGCACCAAGCGTAGGTAAACCAGTAATATTATATGATGCCGAAAGTAAAGGCGCAGTAAATTATTTAAACCTCGCAAAAGAGATCTTGCAAAATAACGGCATGACAAAAATGTCTAACCAGGAAAGAATCATTGAGTGATTTTGAAATTTTGGAATTGGGAAATTTTGGAATTGATGAGTACCCGATTTTTAATTTTTAATTTTTAATTTTTAATTCTAATGTCCACCCCAAAGCAAAATAAGGACCTCATAGGAAAAGGGCTTCGCTCTTTGTTGCAGAATATAGATGCCGATCTGAAAACAACCACCGGTTCATTAAAAACAAATGTAGTAGAGCAGGTAACGCATACCATGCGCATACCCATTGCAGATATTCAGGTAAACCCCAAACAGCCACGACGTGATTTTGACGAAGCTGCTTTGAATGAATTGGCCGCCTCTATCAAACTGCATGATATAATCCAGCCACTAACGGTTTCTAAATTGGCGAATGGCAAATATCAATTGATAGCCGGAGAACGCCGTTTTCGTGCTTCGAAGATCGCTGGATTAACCGATGTGCCGGCATATATCCGTCAGGCAAACGACCAGCAATTGCTGGAACTGGCTTTACTCGAGAACTTACAGAGAGAAGACCTCAATGCAATAGAGATAGCCATCAGTTATAAACGGATGATGGAAGAGCTTAATCACACACAGGAACAGGTGGCAGAAAGAATGGGTAAAGAAAGAACCACCGTTACAAACTATCTGCGTTTATTAAAATTACCCCCGGATATTCAACTGGCTGTTCGTAACGGTACATTGAGTATGGGTCATGCAAGGGCATTGGTGAATATTGATACCATTGACAAACAGTTATACGTTTATAAAGAGATCCAGCAAAAAGGCTTAAGCGTTCGCCAAACAGAAGAGCTGGTTCGTAATATGTATAAGGCAGAAAAAAACAATGGTGTTAAAACTTCCGTAAAATCGGAATTACCACCTGCCTTCAAGAAAATTGAAGATAATTTAGCCTCTCATTTCGGAACCAAAGTAAAAATGGCCCATAATAAAAAAGGCTATGGCAGTATCAGCATCGAGTATTATTCGCTGGAAGAACTGAATAAGATACTGGATGCAATGAATGTTACTGTGAGTTAATCATTGCATGAAATTATACAGGCTTCTCATATTATTATTTGTATTTGTCGGATCGGTGTCGGCTGTAAGGGCACAGGATGAAAAAAAATCGTTGGCCACCGGTTCATTGTTTGGTGCTTCAAGAAAAGATTCCGCTATCACGCAAAAAGATACGGCTGAGAATAAAGTATCGGCAAAAAAGGACACAGTTGCAAAACATAATCCACGAATTGCCACAAAGCGTTCTGCTTTGATCCCAGGCTGGGGACAGGCTTACAACAAAGAATACTGGAAGATCCCCATCGTTTATGGAATACTAGCCATTCCGGCAGGTCTATATTTTTACAATAACAGCTACTATAAGAAAACAAAGTTTGCCTATGAAGCTTTGTTCAAAGCAGCTTCACCTGCAAAAGACTCATCTGATCTGGCGTTGATCGACCCGCAACTAAAGAACCTGAGTATTACTTCCTTGCAGAGTTACCGGAATTCATTTCGCCGCGACAGGGATTATTCCATATTATGGTTTCTTCTGGCCTGGGGTTTGCAGGTAGCCGATGCAACAGTATTTGCACACCTGAAACAGTTTGATGTTAGTAATGACCTATCCATGGAATTAGCCCCAACATTTAACCCCAATACAAGAACACCCGGACTTGGCCTCACCCTCAACCTGAAGAATCCTTCCAGAAAACCTGCACTTACCCGTTAAACAGAAATCCAACAATTTCTTCCCGTTTCTTATCCCGAAGTGTTTTATTTGCAAATGAATTGTTTGTGTGAACGCTTTTATTTTGTGCAATTACATAAACCAACAAAATCATAAAATCAGTGATATGAGAATTGCATTAATAGGCTATGGTAAAATGGGGAAAGCCATAGAAGCGGTTGCAGTAGAGAAAGGACATGAGATCGTGTTGAAAATAGATCTGGATAATGCAGCCGATCTGAATAAAGAAAATATAGCCAAAGCAGATGTAGCTATTGAGTTTACGGGCCCGCATAGTGCTTTTAGCAATGTAATGAAATGTCTGGAACTGGGTATCCCCCTTGTTTGTGGATCAACGGGCTGGCTTGATAAATTTGAAGAAGCCAAACAATATTGCGGGCAACAGAACGGAACGCTCATCTACGCCAGTAATTACAGTATCGGTGTAAACCTGTTTTTTGAACTGAATACCTATCTCGCGGGTTTGATGGCTAAACATGGAAATTACCAGGCAAGTATGGAAGAGATCCATCATACCCAGAAAAAGGATGCTCCAAGCGGTACCGCCATTACCCTGGCCGAACAGATACTGCAAAAGATTAAAACCAAGAAGCATTGGGTAAACCACCTCAGCGATAATCCTGAGGAACTGGAGATCATTTCTGAACGGATTGACCCCGCCCCGGGAACCCATAAGATCAAATACAGTTCAGCAGTAGACGATATTGAGATCATTCATACCGCACATAACCGGGTAGGCTTTGCGGGTGGCGCTGTTTTGGCTGCTGAATTTGCTATTCAGAAAAAAGGTATCTTCGGTATGAAAGAAGTGCTGGGTCTGTAAAATATTACAATTTACAGGCTTAACCAAGGAGCGAAAGAATTTGTATATTCCCCCTATGAAATACCCTGAAATGGCCAATCGCCAATCCCCCATTTCAAATAGATGATTTTTTATTAATTTGCCGGCTTACTATGCTTTCCAAGAAGACTCAATATGCATTCAAAGCACTCACCTTTTTGGCTGAGCGCAAAAAAGAAGGGCCGGTGCTGATTGCAGAAATATCCAAAAGGAAGAAGATCCCCCTCAAATTCCTGGAAAATATTCTGCTTGAATTGAGAAAAGCAGGCTTACTGGAAAGCAAGAAAGGTAAAGGAGGAGGCTATTTTTTTAAAGTAGAACCCAAAGATATTCCACTGGCACAGGTAATGCGTCTGATCGAAGGTCCGATTGCTTTACTGCCTTGTGTAAGTCTTAATTTCTATGAGAAGTGTAAGGATTGTGATGAGAAAAAATGCGGATTGAACAGGGTGATGAAACAGGTGAGAGATAACACCCTGGCGATACTGGAGAATAAAACCGTGTCGGACCTGGTTTCCAAATAGTAACAGAACCAAAACATAACCAAAACCAAAACAGAACATTTATGAAAAAAATCATTGTTGTTTTATTATGCCTGCCCATGATTGCGGGTGCTCAAAGCCTGATTGGCGGTAAAAATATCTTCCGCTGGAATATCGGCTCTGTGGCCCTGAAGAATTACCACTTTACTTACGAAAGAAGTTTAACCAAACGTCTCTCTGCTTCCGTCAGTTATCGTACCATGGCCAAAGGTGCAATGCCTTTACAGGATCAGCTGGCTAAAAAAATCAACAGTAGCAGCGTGGATTTCAATAATTTTCAGATGGGTAATACTGCCTGGACTTTAGAAGCCCGTTTATATCTCGGAATGGGAAGAATGAAAGGTTTCTATCTTGCCCCTTATCTCCGTTTTGCCAACTTCGACCTTGGCGCTCCTGTAAAATATACAGTTACTACCGGACCTGCTGCAGGTGCTTCCAAACAGGCTTTGTTTTCCGGAAATGTAAAATCAACCAGTCCGGGTCTGTTATTAGGTTGGCAGTTTACATTGGTAGGAAAACTGGTAATGGATCTTCAGATCATTGGAGGTCATTATGGTCATAGCACAGGTGACCTGAGTTTTGCTGCTGCCTTAAACAGCGACGAAGTATCAGCCCTGCAAACCAGTATCAATGATATCAAAAACAAAACAAGTCCTTTCACTGTAACCGGAACTGCCAGCAGCACCGGTGCTAAGATCACAACCGATGGCCCATGGTTTGGTGTTCGTAGTAATATCGGTATAGGACTGAGATTCTAATTAAGAATTAATAATTAGAAATTAATAATTAAAGAGGTGTGTTAGGCAGGATCTTCCTGGTCATAACACACCTCTTTTTACAACAACTCTTCCCTCCGTAAATTTTTAATTATTAATTTTTAATTATTAATTACCCTTTAGGTTACTCAGCATATCTGCCGTCATCTTAGAAAGGTCATACTCCGGTTTCCAGCCCCAGTCGTTCGTGGCCACACTATCATCAATACTCTGCGGCCAGCTATCAGCTATTGCCTGGCGGTAATCCGGGGCGTAATTCATTGTAAAATCTGGGATATGTTTGTTGATCTCAGCACCGATTTCTTTTGGCGAGAAACTCATTCCTGAAATATTATAAGAGGTCCTGATCGAAATTTTATCTGCTGGCGCATCCATCAACTCCAAAGTGGCGCGTATGGCATCCGGCATATACATCATAGGAAGAAACGTATCTTCCTGCAGGAAGCATTTGTATTTTTTTTCTTCCAGTGCACCATGAAATATTTCAATGGCATAATCAGTAGTTCCACCACCGGGTTCAGATTTATAACTGATCAGTCCGGGATATCGGATACTCCGCACATCCACCCCATAACGGTTATGATAATAATTGCACCAGAATTCACCGGCATATTTACTGATACCATAGACCGTGATCGGTTCAATGATGGTTTGTTGCGGACAATTTTGTTTGGGAGACGTTGGCCCAAATACAGCAATACTGCTAGGCCAATAAACCTTATGCAGTTTTTCTTCGCGGGCAATATCCAGCACATTCAATAAACCCTGCATATTCAGGTGCCAGGCAAGATTGGGGTTCTTTTCACCGGTGGCGGATAAGATAGCCGCCAATAAATAGATCTGCGTAATATTCTGACGGATCACCTGAACGTGGAGCATTTCCTTGTTCATCACATCCAGACTTACATATGGCCCGCTTCCCTTGAGCAAGGGATTTTCTTCCCGCAGATCGGAAGCCACCACATTGTTATTTCCATACTTCTTACGCAAAGCCAAAGTAAGCTCCACACCGATCTGACCGGAAGCACCTATGACCAATATTTTATCTTTCACAACAGACATGGCAATCTTTTTATAAGTAACAAAGAAACTTAAGAATATCGAATATTGAACAAGGAATATTGAATGTTGAAGTAAAGTCTCCCTCCATTCTTAATTCGATATTTCCCGCAGGGCGGGATTGAATATTCATTATTCAGAAAAACTGTAATTTTGCGCTTCATATATATTTCCCATGATTCCATCCTACTTAACTACTTTATTTAAACAACAAGCTTACAACCCGGATAATTTCTTCCTTATTGCGGGGCCATGTGTGGTAGAGAGTGAGGAGTTGGTAATGGAAATTGCGGATAAAGTATCTTCTATCTGCAAACGGCTGGAGATCCCTTATGTATTCAAAGCCAGTTACCGTAAGGCCAACCGAACCAGTGCCGGATCTTTTACAGGTATTGGAGATGATAATGGCTTATCACTGATTCAGAAAGTAGGCAAAACCTATCATTTGCCCACCACTTCTGATATTCATGCACATGAAGAAGCCGCCATGGCCGCTCCTTTTATTGATATTCTGCAGATCCCGGCATTCTTATGCCGCCAGACAGACCTGCTGATCGCCGCTGCTGAAACAGGCAAGATCGTGAATGTAAAAAAAGGACAGTTCCTTAGTGGACCATCCATGAAATTTGCAGTGGATAAAATTCAGAAAGCCGGAAATGAAAAAGTAATGCTTACTGAAAGAGGAAATACCTTCGGCTACCAGGATCTGGTGGTAGACTATAGAAATATCCCATGGATGCAGGAAAACAAAGTACCTGTGATCATGGATTGCACCCACTCTTTGCAGCAACCTAATCAAACCTCAGGCGTTACCGGCGGGAATCCTCAACTCATCGGAACCATTGCCAGTGCTGCAATTGCAACCGGTGCAGATGGATTATTTATTGAAACACATCCCAACCCAGCAGTTGCAAAAAGTGATGGAGCAAATATGCTAAAATTAGATTTATTGGAACCTTTGCTGGAGAAATTGGTAAGACTGCGTAAGGCGGTTATTTAACTACTAATTAGTAATTAATAATGAGTAGTTAGTAATTGAAAGCCAGGATTAACAAATAAGCAGGCAAGCTATTACCCTTAAACAGAGGTAATTACTAATTACTAATTGCTAATTATTAATTTTTAATTATCAATTCTACCAGTTCTTGATCGGGTTTCTCTTCCCAGCCAGTATATAATTCTTGATATTGATCCAGAAAGCCAGGATCATGTAAATGATTACCGGAGAGCCCAGTGTAAGAAAGGATACATAGATGAACCACATCCTGATACGGGATGAAGCTATACCCAGCTTCTCGCCAATGGCCGAGCAAACGCCAAAAGCATGTAATTCCATAAATTCTCTGATCTTTTGCATAATTCTTGTTTGAATAAAGGGGGATATCCTTGTTTCTATACAAAATTAAGACAATTCAAACGGATAAAAGTTTAAAACTCTGGCCTCCCCCGCCCGATTTTTCGTAAATTCGCGATTCTAAGCGAAACGCCTAACGCAAAACGCTTTACGCAGATTTTTCTTCTTTTTGCGTTCAGCGTTACGCTTTAAGCGTTCAGCCTCTCAGAAAACTACTAAAAATCAAGAAATATGGCTTTTGACATTGAAATGATCAAAAAAGTGTACGCCCAAATGCCTGCGAAAGTAGATGCTGCCCGTAAAGCGTTGGGCCGGCCTCTGACACTGAGTGAGAAAATATTGTTTGCCCACCTGCATGCAGATCAGCAATTGGCAGGTTTTGAAAGAGGTAAAACGTATGTTGATTTTGCTCCGGACCGCGTAGCTATGCAGGATGCCACTGCACAAATGGCTCTTTTGCAGTTTATGCAGGCAGGACGCCCAAAAGTGGCAGTACCCTCCACTGTGCATTGCGATCACCTGATCACTGCCAAAGTGGAAGCCAAACAGGATCTGCAGGTAGCCAATACAGAAAGTAAGGAAGTGTATGATTTTCTGGCCTCTGTTTCTAATAAATATGGCATCGGTTTCTGGAAACCGGGGGCCGGTATCATTCACCAGGTTGTGCTGGAAAACTATGCGTTTCCGGGTGGGATGATGATCGGAACCGATTCTCACACCGTAAATGCCGGTGGACTGGGAATGATTGCCATTGGTGTAGGCGGTGCCGATGCATGTGATGTAATGGCAGGTTTACCATGGGAACTGAAATGGCCTAAACTGATCGGTGTAAAACTGACGGGTAAACTGAGTGGCTGGACAGCCCCCAAAGATGTGATCTTAAAAGTTGCCGGTATCCTTACTGTAAAAGGTGGAACCGGAGCCATTGTTGAATATTTTGGTGAAGGTGCTACCAGCATGAGCTGTACCGGTAAAGGAACCATTTGTAATATGGGTGCCGAGATCGGTGCTACCACTTCTACTTTTGGTTATGATTCCAGTATGAGTCGTTACCTGGGTGCTACAGGTCGTGAAGAAGTGGCTGCCTTAGCTGATGGTGTTGCATCCTATCTGAATGCAGATCCTGAAGTTTATGCAGATCCTAAGAAATATTTTGATGAAGTGATCGAGATCAATCTGAGTGAACTGGAACCACATCTGAACGGACCATTCACACCGGATCTGGCAACCCCGATCTCTAAAATGAAAGAAGTAGCTGCTGCCAACGGATGGCCTACCAAAATTGAAGTGGGTCTGATCGGAAGCTGTACCAACAGTTCTTATGAAGATATCAGTCGTGCAGTTAGTCTGGCAAAACAGGTAAAAGAAAAAGGATTGACCTTAAAAAGTGAATTCACTATCACACCCGGTTCTGAGCAGGTTCGTTTTACCATTGAAAGAGATGGCTTCTTAGCTGAGTTTGATAAAATTGGTGCAAAGGTATTTGCCAATGCCTGCGGACCTTGTATTGGTATGTGGGACAGGGTTGGTGCAGAGAAGAAAGAGAAGAACACGATCGTTCACAGTTTCAACAGAAACTTCGCCAAACGCGCAGATGGTAACCCGAATACTTTTGCTTTTGTTGGTTCACCGGAACTGGTAACTGCATTGGCCATTGCAGGAGATCTAAACTTTAATCCATTAACAGATACTTTAACCAACGATAAGGGTGAACAGGTAAAACTGGATGCACCAAGCGGTTTTGAATTACCACTAAAAGGATTTGCCGTTGACGATCCCGGTTACCAGGCACCTGCCGCTGATGGAAGTGGTGTAACGGTAGCTGTTGCGATCGACAGTAAACGTTTACAATTATTGGCACCTTTTGCAGAATGGGAAGGAACCGATCTCAAAGGATTGAAACTCCTGATCAAAGCCAAAGGAAAATGTACTACTGACCATATCTCTATGGCAGGTCCGTGGTTAAAATTCCGTGGTCACCTGGATAATATCAGTAACAATATGCTGATCGGTGCTGTGAATTTCTATAACGAAAAAACAGACAATGTAAAAAATCAACTTACCGGCGAATATGGTCCTGTACCTGCCACACAACGTGCTTACAAAGCTGCAGGCGTAGGAAGTATAGTAGTGGGTGACGAGAACTATGGAGAAGGTAGCTCACGTGAGCATGCCGCCATGGAACCACGTTTCTTAGGTGTGCGTGCGATATTGGTAAAATCATTTGCCCGTATCCATGAAACCAACCTGAAGAAGCAGGGTATGCTGGCGCTTACTTTTGCAGAAAAATCTGATTACGATAAAATACAGGAGGATGACAGTATTGATATCATTGGCTTAACTTCCTTTGCACCGGGCACTCCTTTAACACTGGTGTTTACCCATGCAGACGGAAGCAAAGACAATATCATAGCCAACCATACTTACAACCAGCAGCAGATCGAATGGTTCAAAGCAGGGGCGGCATTGAATATCATCCGCAAACAGGTTGCCGGCTAACGGTCGGATCGCTCAAAGCGGCCTGAACGTTTACAACTATATTCCATAAAAAATCCCGCCCTACAAAGGCGGGATTTTTTTTTCGTTCAGCATGCTCAAAGCGGCCTGAACGATATACACTAAATATCTTTCAGTCACATAATCCACCTCCCCTACGCATTCTCCAGCCGCAGTTTCTCAAAAAAATCCTGTTCACTCATCTCCCTCACTTCTCCCGGCAGCAAACCATCCAGATGAATGCCTTCTATAGAAACCCGGATCAGCCGTTTACACCTGTGATGAATGGCGGCTACCATCTTTCTTACCTGATGAAACTTACCCTCAGTTAAAGAGATCTCTAACCAGGTAGAGGAAACATTCTCATGCAGCTCATACCCTGATGAAAATAAATTTTCCGGAGCAGTAACAATGTTAACCTCGCAGGGGGTTGTTATATAGTCTTCCCCACCTTTTATCCTGATAGGTATACCGGTTCTTAATTTCTGCAGATTTTCTTCATTCACTGTATTCTTTACCTGCACCAGATAAGTTCTTGTATGGGGTATTTTTCCCTGAAATAATAATCGCGTGATTTTTTTATTAGTTGTTAACAGTAAGAGTCCTTCTGAATGATTATCTAACCGGCCAATAGCATGCGTATCCGGAGGAAAAGGAAAACCAAGCTCACCCAACAATCTTACTTCATGGCTGCTTACGAACTGCGATACCATTGCATAAGGTTTGTTAAGTATAAAATATCGGTGTGTATTCACAAATGAAAAGTAATCAGTAATGTTCAATAAAAAAAAGCAAACCCGTGAATTCTGCAACTAATATATCGATAGATGTAACGCTGCCTTTTTCTTAACGTAGACCTTTACCATTCTACAAATGCCCACCTGAAATTTTTCTTAAAAAAGTACAGGGAGGTAAAATTATTTCAATCAAAATCATACAGGCATGAAAAAAATCAACACAAAAACAGTAACCCTTATCATGGGCTTAATGGCTATTACGCTGGGAATTGTTTCCTGTAAATCAGGAGAAGATTCAAAACAAGCTGTTGCCGATTCAATAAAGGCCAGGATCACCGCAGATTCAGTTGCCAAAGTAAATCAGGAGCAAGCTATGCAACAAACAATGGTTACCGGAATGGCAAAACCCAATCCTGATAAAAAACATGGTAAAGGGAAAGTAGTTTTCCAGACTGAGCAGGAAGCCCGGTATGAGAAAGAATATGCCGCCATGGTTATAGAAATGGATAAAGAAGGTATTTATAACAGAGCTGAGATCAAACCTACATTTCCTGGCGGACAGGATGCACTTGCTAAATTTATCCAGGAAAACATCGTATACCCGGATGTGGCTATCGAGAATGGTGTAGAAGCTACAGTTGATGTAATTTTTGCTGTAGATGAGAATGGTAAAGTTTATACACCACGATTGAAAAGTCAAAGCCAGGGATATGGCCTTGATGAAGCTTCTCTGAGTGTAGTTTCTAAAATGCCTAAATGGAATCCAGGCCAGATCAAAGGCAAAAATGTAAAAAGCTATTACACACTCCCTATCAGTTTTGTGATCAACTAACGGTGGGTTCGCTGGAGCGGCCTGAACGTTTGCAACAAAGCATAAAAAATCTCGCAAAAAAATTGGCGGGATTTTTTATGCTTTTAATCTATCAGTTCTTCGGAAAATTCGGATCCGCTTTTACTTCATTGATCTGCTGCATATGACGATTACTATGCGCCCCAATAAACAGGATCATCTGGAAGCTGTCGAACACACCCACCGGCAATTGATTGATGTGATTACGAAGATCTTCATTGGTTGTATTTACATAATCGATCAGTTTATCCCTGCTTTTCGAAAAAGACTGCCAGGCTTCATCCATTGTTTTGAAAGGTGTATTCACGGGTTCCAGTGGCGCAAATGTTTTTACTTTAGTGGAACGGTCTTCAACATTCTTGATCACATCTTCATCTTTTGCCTTTACATCTGACCGTTTTTCAGGTGTGGCCGGTTGTTTTAATCCACCCTCCACCATTCCCCATAACATCTGTTCACTCTGCGCAATATGTTTAACGCAATCCTCTACACTCCATTTATCCGGACCGGGTTTGAATTTTAGTTGTGCATCACTCAATCCCTGGGTAGCATCCCATATCCCCTTTTTGGTTTCTTTCAAAAAATCAGTTGCCAGTTTTCTCTCTTCTTTGTTAATAGTTGTATCGGCAACAGAGAAAGAGAATAAAAAACATGCCGACAGAACAAATACGATCTTTTTCATACAAGTGCTTTTAAAGGTTGATCAAAAACAAGGTTCAAACGGGAAGTATAAGATAAAAAGAAAGATGATAAAATGCAATACTCAGGCTACCCTGTTTGTAAGATCATAAAAATCTAACCGGCTCAGTATAGATATTTCCCACAGGTTTTAAATGCAAGGCATTGAATATAAACAACATCGCACTTATTTTTAGAGAATAGAAGCCATCATCATTCAACAAAAAATATTCGAGATCAGGGGTGAAAAAGTTATGCTTGACTTTGATCTTGCTATTTTATTTGACGTAGAAACCAAAGCATTAAACCAGGCTGTCAAGCGAAATAACGGGCGATTCCCAGCCGATTTTATGTTCCAACTCTCACAAAGAGAGTATGATAACTTGTAGTCACAATTTGTGACTACAAGTTGGGGAGGTAGCCGTAAACTTCCTTTTGCCTTTACAGAACACGGCGTAACCATGTTGACAGGTATTCTAAGAAGCGAAAAAGCCACGAATGCGAACATTGCCATTGTTAGAGCATTCATCGCCCTTAGACAGGTTGCTCTTCAATACAAAGAACTGGCAGAAAAACTGGCACAACTGGAAAGCACCAACAATAAACAATTCAAGGATATTTACCATGCGCTCAATTATCTGATTGATAAAAAACAGAAAGAAGATGATTTCAACAAAAGACAAAGGATTGGTTTTACAAGATAAATACCTAACATTACACTTTGTCGAAAGCAATGGAACAACAGCACAAAGACCCCCTTCATGGAAAGACCTTACAGGTGATCCTTACCGAACTGGTAGCCCATTTTGGCTGGGAAACTCTGGGGCAACATATCCCTATTAATTGTTTTAACAGTAATCCAAGTATTAACTCCAGTCTTAAGTTTCTTCGCAAAACGCCTTGGGCGCGTAAAAAAGTAGAAGAGCTTTACATTAGAATGACAGAGAAATAAAGACTTCGATAAATACAATACCTAGCTTTGTGGTTCGTCTTCACTATTAGTAAATCAATTATTTTATGTCAACAAACAATAAGATTGCACTTGTAACCGGCGGAAGCCGCGGGCTTGGAAAAGATATGGCACTGCGCCTTGCAGAAAAAGGAAGCGATGTGATCATAACTTATCAATCACAAAAAGAAGCTGCGGATGCGGTTGTTTCACAAATAACGTCCAAAGGCAATAAAGCAGTGGCTTTGCAGCTGGATGTTTCAGACTTTTCTTCATTGGATGGTTTTGTGCAGCAACTGGCGCAAACGCTTCAAGACAATTGGGGTGTTTCACATTTTGATTTTCTTGTCAACAATGCTGGCATGGGGGCTACCATTCCTTTTGCACAGGCAACTGAAGCAGATTTTGATCTATTTATGAATGTGCATTTTAAGAGTGTGTATTTTCTGATACAGAAAACATTATCCATGTTAAATGACGGTGGCCGTATCATCAATATCTCAAGCGGATCTACAAAATTCTGTGTACCCGGCTACTCCATATATGCTTCTATGAAAGGAGGTATTGAAACCCTAACAAAATATCTTGCAAAAGATCTCGGCGCCAGAGGTATTACCGTTAATGTGGTTGCTCCCGGACCGATTGAAACCGATTTCAATAACGCCGCTATCCGCAGCAATCCGGAAAGAAAGGCTGCTATGGCAAAAACCATTGCATTGGGAAGGGTAGGAAAAGCAGAAGATATTGGGGGAGTGATCGCATTTCTCTGCTCAGCAGATGCGGGCTGGATCACAGGCCAGCGTATAGAAGCTTCAGGCGGGATCTCTTTGTAAAACAGGTAAGCCGCATATTCTCAGATCTTATTTAATCTGCGAATATGCGGCTTACTAATTCAATGACTATTTTTTCGCCCTTTCATATTGTACCGGCCAGGCAATATCCTGCTGCAAAACAGAAGCGGCATGTAAGGGAAAATATGGATCGCGCAAAAGTTCTCTCGCTATAAAGATCAGATCAGCTTCCCCATTTACCAGAATGGTTTCAGACTGATGTGGATCCGTGATCATTCCCACAGCTCCGGTTAATATGCCTGCTTTCATTTTTATTTGTTTGGCAAAAGCCACCTGGTAGCCGGGGCCTACCGGAATCTGGGCATGCCCGATATTACCACCGGAAGAAGAATCTATCAGATCAACACCCAGGCTTTTTAATTTTTCAGCAAGCTTCACTGAATCCTCAATACTCCATCC
>CANGOX010000062.1 GCA_947455605.1 Chitinophagaceae bacterium | reverse complement strand
TCATTATTACAACAGACGGATTCCGCTGGAAGGAAGTTTTTCGCGGAGCGGATTCATTATTGATCCGCGATACAGCTTATGTTAAAGATACCGGGCTTATCTGTCAGCAGTTCTGGAATGCGGATTTAGAAGAACGCAGGCGTAAACTTCTTCCTTTTTTCTGGAGTGTGATTGCACAGAATGGAAGACTTTCCGGAAACCGCAGTTATGGCAATGAGGTAAATGTAGCCAACCTGTATAAAATTTCTTATCCCGGATATAATGAAATGCTCACCGGTTTTGCTGACAGAAAATTTATCCCTAATCTTAGTGTACGCAACCGAAATACCAATATTCTTGAATACCTGAATAGTACCGAAAAATATTACGGCAAAGTAGCGGCATTCAGTTCCTGGAATGTGATGCCTTTTATCCTGAATGAAGAGAAGACGGGGATACCGGTAAACAGCGGTTATGAATTGCTCGAAGAAGGAGAGGATACGCTGAATACACTGATCAATGAAGTGCAGCAAAATGTAGTGCACAAAGGCCATACACGTTATGTTCTGCTTACGTATTCGAGCGCAAAAAATTATATCGAAGAGAAACATCCCAAAGTGGTATTCATTGGTTTGGGTGAAACAGATGAATACGCCCACAAGGGCAGGTATGATCAATATCTTCAGAAAGCGCACCAGGTAGACCGGATCATTGCTGAACTATGGTATTATGTACAAACAGATCCTTTTTATAAAAATAATACCACATTCATCATTACCACGGATCATGGACGCGGCAGTAAAACAGCTAAGTGGTCAACACATGGTTTTTGGGTAAAAGGTTCCGGAGAAGCCTGGATGGCTATGATTGGCCAGGGTATTGCACCTGATGGAGAACGAAAAGAAAAAGAGAGACTATACCAGAAACAGATCGCATCAACGGTTTCTGCTTTGCTGGGCGAGAATTTTCATGCAGATGATCATCCGGTTGCAAATCCGGTAATACTATCTTCCAAAACAACACTTGCAGAAAGAGAGCTGGTAAAATATAAAACAGCTGCGAATAAATAAGATGTCAGAACTGATTACACATTATATCATCACCTACGGCTATGTGGCTATGTTTGCTATTGTTTTATTGCAGGAGCTTGGCATGCCCGGTCTTCCAAATGAGTTGGTGCTTTTTTATTTTGGTTATCTGGGCAAACAGGCAGGACTATCATATCCACTTGTCATCTGCCTTGTGGTGATAGCAGATATTACCGGATCTTTTATTTTGTATTTTCTGTTCTATTATGGCCGTAATTGGCTGGCAAGTATTAAACCTGCATGGGTTAAAATACCTGTGAAGAAGATCGATTCAATAAAGGGAAAGATCGCATCGCATAGCGGCAGAAATATTTTCATGGCAAAACTTACACCTTTTGTACGCAGTTATCTACCGGTGGTTGCGGGTCTATTGCAGGTAGACAGGCTGTTGTATGGCCGTATTGTTCTCATCACTGCATTTATATGGACAGGTGGTTGGGTTACTGCTGGATGGATACTGCATTTTTAGAAACCGGGTTACAGTTTTCTAAAATAACCGATACTAACAGATCAGAGATAATGAAACCATTGCTTATTGATATCCCATTTCTCAAATTCCTGTGCTACTTCTGAAAGGAATTTTGCACCAATGCTTCCATCTACAATGCGGTGATCATAACTCATGGAGAGGTACATCATATGTCTTACACCAATGGTGTCACCTTCTTTGGTTTCAATTACCACAGCGCGCTTCTTAATGGCACCTACGGCCATGATCGCTACCTGTGGCTGGTTGATGATCGGCGTACCCATGAGGCTGCCAAAACTGCCTACATTGGTGAGGGTGAATGTGCCACCCTGTGTATCCTCAGGTTTTAATTTATTGTTGCGGGCTGCATCTGCGAGGCCGTTCACGGCTTTGCTTAATCCCACAATATTCAACTGATCCGCTCCTTTGATCACGGGAACGATCAGGTTACCGCTGGGCAATGCAGTGGCCATACCGATATTCAGGTCTTTTTTGATGACGATATTATCACCTTCCAAAGAACAGTTGATCAGCGGGAAACGCTTCATCACCGTTACCAGACATTCTATGAACATAGGGGTGAACGTAAGTTTGGTGCCCTCCCTTTTTTCAAATTCGTCTTTTACTTTCTGTCTCCACATAACCATATTGGTAACATCCGCTTCTGCAAAACTGGTTACATGCGGACTTACCTGCTTACTGTTCACCATATGTTTGGCGATCAGCTTGCGCATCCTGTCCATTTCAATGATCTCGGTGGCACCGGTTAATACCACAGATGCGGGATCAGCAAATTTTCCGGTTGAAGCGGGTGCCGGGGAAGCAGCGGGTGTATAGGGTTCGGTTACAATGGGTACGGTTGTAAATGTTTGCGGAGTTGATGCCATGGCCGGTGAACTTTGCACCGGTGGTGGGGTATATGCCGGAACAATTCCTGCTTTCTTATCCGCTACATATTGTAAAATATCTTTTTTGGTAACCCTTCCTTCATTTCCGGTGCCGGGTATTCTTTCCAGTTCGCTCAACAAAACGCCTTCGCTATTGGCTATATTCAGAACCAAAGGCGAATAGAAACGGTTCACAGCGGGTTTGTCTGACAAAACCAGGGAATCTTCCGGTGTGTAAGGAATTTCGGGTTCGGTGGTGGCATTTGCATAAAATTCCTCAGCGATCATCATTGCAGAAGCCGGTTCGGAAACAATTGCTTCCGGTGCAGGGACTTCAGTAACCTTTTCGGGTTCGGATGATGGGGCTGATTCAACAATGGCTGTTGGGGGTGTTGTAGTAGTGGTTGTATCAGCTGCATCTGTGCTGATTCGTGCTATAACGGTTCCGATCGGAACAACGTCATTCACATTAAATAAGATCTCGATGATGATGCCTTCTGCGGTTGAGGGTACTTCACTGTCCACTTTATCGGTCGCAATATCCAAAACAGTCTCATCCTGATTTACGTGTTCACCTACCTGCTTATGCCATTTCAGGATGGTGGCTTCCATGATACTCTCGCCCAATTTGGGCATTACCAGTTCAGCAATTGCCATACTATCGTTCTAGTTTAATGCGAATAAAGGTTCTTTTTTCAATATTTACCCTGTATTCTTATCCACCAATGTTCACTGCTCAGGCGGAAAAGTACGCAAAGATAAGTTATGTGCAAATGTATCAGTTGCGCTCTAAAAACGAACAGCTGTTAGCCATTTTCCATAATAAAGATACGTAAAAGGTTGAGGGCATTGGTTGCGGTCAATTCTATGTTGATCTTACGGTCGAAACGGAAATTGAACAGTTTTGTAACCGTCTTCTCTTTACTGGCTACGGCAATCCATACCATACCTACCGATTTTTCCGGAGTAGCACCTGCCGGCCCCATGATACCGCTTACGGCAATGGCATAATCGGTCTGCATAATATTGAGTACAGATCTCACCATTTGTTTTACGGTATCCTCACTCACTGCCCCAACGGTCTGAAGGGTATCTTCACTCACATGTAATACCCTTTTCTTGATGGAATTATCATAACTCACTACACTGCCCATAAAATAAGCAGAGGAGCCTGCATGACTGGTAATTAAATGCGCAATATAGCCACCAGTGCAGCTTTCAGCGGTTGACAGGGTTTTACCTTTCTCTTTCAATAGTCGACCAACCATCAGTTCCATAGGTATGTCTTCATCAACCACCAGAAATTCTTTTACCTGTTCTTTCAGAGTGGTGAACAGGGCATCAATATCTTTTACCAGACTTGTTTTATCAAACCCAAATGCCGTAAGCCGTAATCTGACCATTCCGTAATTGGGTAGATAAGCCAGTTTGATAAATGCGGGAAGGCTAGCTTCAAAATCTTTGATCAGTTCTGCCAGAAAGGATTCGCCCACACCTGCTGTGAGCAGGGTTCTGTGTTCAATGAAACCGGTATGGAATAATTCGGGGATCAGTGGGATCACATGGTGGGTCATGAGCCATTTCATCTCATGTGGTACACCGGGAAGGGATATGAATATTTTACCCTCTTTCTTAAACAGCATGCCCGGAGCCGTTCCTCTTTCATTTTTCAAAACGGTACAGGTATCGGGTACCTCAGCCTGTTTGGCATTGCTTTCGATCATAGGCCGTTTGAGGATACGCGTAAAAATATCTGTAACATGATCCAGTGTAGGCTGGTGTACCACCATTTTGCCGCCAAAATATTCACATAAAAGAGGCTTGGTAATATCGTCGGCAGTAGGACCGAGGCCCCCGGTAATAATGATGATGGATGCCTGTTTGCTTTCTTCATCGAGCGCCTGCCAGATATCATCCCATACATCACCTACAGCCACACGGTGTTTAACGGGAATCCCGATCTTATTCAATTCCTGGGCAATAAAAGCACTATTGGTATCGATCACCTGTCCGATCAATAATTCATCTCCAATGGTAATGATCGATGCAAAAACTTTTTCCATAGTCGGGTTCCGCTTAATTTTAGTGCAAGGTAATTGTCAAACATGAAAAGACTCATTTGGTTTATTGGTTTATTGGTTTATTCGTTTACTGGTAGTTCTCAATCTGTTCAGGAGCGATTGGCCAAAGCCATGCAGGTTTTGCAGGCGGATCCACAATTGAAGCATGCAATGGTGGGATTTTCTGTAGTGAAGAGCGAAACAGGCGAGAAAGTATTTGAAGTAAATCCACAAATAGGCTTAGCACCAGCAAGTTGTCAAAAAATTATTACCAGTGCTGCTGCTATGGAGATCCTGGGCCCATCTTATCGTTATCAGACGGTATTGGGGTACGATGGCAGTATTAAACACGATACCCTCTTCGGTAATGTGTATGTTTCGGGCAGTGGCGACCCTAGTTTAGGAAGCTGGCGTTTTGACTCAACCAAAGAGCAGTTGGTGATGGATAATTGGTTGAAAGCATTACAAAACAAAGGCATCCGCAAGATTGCAGGAGACCTGGTGGGGTATACGTCAAGTTGGGAACCCGAAACCATACCCGGTGGATGGATCTGGGATGATATCGGCAATTATTATGGTGCCGGTGCCACCACATTGAACTGGCGCGAAAATCAATATGATCTGGTTCTCCAATCCGGAGCAACCGTTGGTGATAAAGTGTCCATTGCTTCTATGCGACCGCAACCGTATGGCATAAGCCTGGAAAGCCGATTACTTTCGGCAGCAAAAGGATCGGGCGATAATGGCTATATCTATCTGCCTCCTACAGCCACCAAAGGATATGTTTCGGGAACGATCCCTGTAGATGAAAAAGCGTTTGTGATCTCCGGCTCTTTTCCCGATCCCGCTTTACAATTACTGGCAACACTCGATGATAAACTTGGAAAAGCCAGGGCCAATCGTTTTTATGTAACGGGAGAAACCCTTGCCCCGGTCTTTACTGCATTCTATACGCAATACTCTCCCACGCTCGACAGCCTCAATTACTGGTTCATGAAGAAAAGCATCAACCTGTATGGGGAAGCTTTGGTAAAGACCATTGCCTATGAAAGAACCGGCAAGGGCTCAACGGAAAAAGGGGTAGAGCAGGTGAAGAAGTTTTGGAAAGACCAGGGAATAGAATCATCGGCATTACATATGATCGACGGGAGTGGCCTCTCACCGCAAAACCGGGTTACCGCAGATGCCCTGGTAAAAGTATTACAGTATGCCAGAAGCCGCTCCTGGTTTCATTTCTATGAAAATGCGTTACCCATATTTAACCAGATGAAACTGAAAAGCGGTACCATTGGCGGAGCCAAGAGTTTTGCGGGATATCATACCGCCAAGGACGGAACAGTCTACACCGTTGCCATCATCGTGAATAATTTTGATGGATCGGCAGGGGAGGTGGTGAAGAAGATGTATAAGGTGCTGGATGAATTAAAATAAAAAAACTGCGCCTTAGCGCCTTTGCGTGCAAATAATGTCAATTTTGTAAGGCATCAGGCTAGCTGCTGTTTTACTGCATTCTCCAAGTATTGGGTTCATTATTCATCATGCGATTTTTTTGCATTGCCCCGCTCTTTAGAGCGGGGATAAAGATGGCCCACATAATTTATTTTCGGGACTTTAGTCCCGAGTGTGCTCAAAGCTTTGCAAACTCGGGACTAAAGTCCCGAAGTGAATTCAAAACAATCACTGTTATCCCCGCTCTAAAGAGCGGGGCAATGGAAACAATAAGATTCAACGGGAGAGAGTAATAGCTTAATACGGGTTATATCCAAGAAGTTCATAATAGAAACCTTAACTTTAAACCAAACAAATTACCTGCTATGAGCGAACAAAATTTTAAAAACCATGCCCGTTTTGTTACGGGATATCATTTTATTACATCAACGGTTCTGCTGGCTGTGATTATCGGATCTTTTGTAAATCTTTATCATGCCACTCCGGAAAATCATTATTCTGCAGCATTAATCAGTGTCATCAGCCTTTTATTGATTCCTTTCTATTGGTATATGCGTGTTTTTGCATTGAAGGCGCAAGACAGGGCTATCCGTGCAGAAGAAGGCTTACGGCATCTGATCTTAACCGGAAAACCTTTGCCATCTGCCCTGCGGATGGGCCAGATCATTGCTTTACGCTTTGCTTCAGATGAAGAATTTCCTTCTTTGGTGGGACGGGCTGTTAACGAAAACTTATCTTCTGTGGATATAAAGAAAGCCATTCAGAACTGGCGTGCAGACAATTACAGGGCCTGAGAACTAAAAAATGGTGTTAATGTTTGCTTAAGGTCTTCCGGCATAACGGTTCTTTTACCCGTTTGGCTGTTGATAAAGAATAAAACTACTTTCCCTGTGGTGAGTAGTTTTTTTCTTTCATTGTATACCTCGTGATGGAACTCGATCTCATGCTTCTCAGGCAGGTTTCTCAGTTGTGTTTTGATCGTTATCAGATCGTCATAATGGGCAGGCCTTAAAAACTTGGCTTCCATTGCTACCACTGGCATACGTACGCCCATCTCCTCCATTTTTTTATAGGTAAAACCGAGCTCACGGATGCACTCGGCACGGCCTACTTCAAAGTACTGGGCATAGTTGCCGTAATAGACGATATCCATCTGATCGGTCTCTGCATATCTTACCCTAACGGTGGTGATGTGTTCGTACATACTATCTTAATTTGTTGACAAACTTACGCTCTCTATCTGTTTTTCCACAAATGATGGAATGATGTTTGCTTACAATGTAGCGGTGCTACCTTTAAAACAGGTTTTCGCTTTTCATTAAGAAAGAAACTAAAATCTTTGTGCGCAAGCATTCCTCCCTTATGAAAAAAATCGTTTTGCTGTTCCTGCTTGTCTCCGGTTGTGTATTGTCGTTAACCCTGCATGCGCAACTTACACAGAATATGCTTGATCCTGATGCGGAATTCAAGAATGCCAAAGAACTCTACCAGAAAGAACAGTTCAGTCTGGCTTATCCTGTATTTAAAAAATTATACAGTAATGGTGTGGAGAGTGTCAACCTACCGGCAACGATCCGGTTGGAGAGTAAATATTATTATATCATTTGCGGGTTGGAGCTAAACGATGAAACAGCAGCTCCCATGGCAGCTGATTTTATTGATATGGAAAGCAATACGGCCCGGGTACAAATGATGAATTTCCATTTGGGCGAATATTATTTCAGAAAACAGGCGTTTGCCAATGCACAGAAATATTATGCAGGAGCCAATATTGCCAATCTCAGCAACCGCGAGATAGCGGATATGAAGTTTCACCAGGCCTATGGTTTCTTTGTGGAGCAGCAGTTTGATAAGGCTAAACCCTTATTCAATGCGATCCGCCAGATACCGAAGGACCCTAATTACCTGGATGCGAATTACTATTATGGGTTCATCTGCTTCAATGAAAAGAATTATGCACAGGCTCTGGAAAGTTTTGAAATAGCGGAGAAACTACCTGAATACCAGAATGTGATCCCTTTTTATCTGGCAGAGATCTATTATTTTAAAGGGGATAAGGATAAGGCATTGGAAACAGGCCTGAGTGCCATAAAGAAAACCGGGCAATACTACGATATACAGTTACACCAGCTGGTGGGACATATCCTCTTTGAAAAAAAGGAATTTGCCAAAGCGCTTCCCTTCCTTGAAAAATTTATTGCAGCAAAAGAGAAAGTACGAAGAGAAGATCTCTATGAACTGGCTTATTGCTATTATGAAGCAAAGAACTGGACAAGATCGATAGAAGGATTTAAACAATTGGGTGGGGCGCAGGATTCACTGGCACAGAATAGTATGTACCTGTTGGCAGATGCTTATCTGAAAACAAATGATAAGCCAAATGCCCGAACGGCTTTCCAGTTCTGTGCATCCAATAACAGCAATGCTGTACAGAAAGAAGTATCTGCTTTTAATTATGGGAAACTCTCTTATGACCTCGGTTATATGGATCCTGCATTGAAAGCATTTCAGGCTTTTATCAGCACGTATCCCAAATCCAATTTTTCACAGGAAGCCAAAGAGTTGTTGGTGAATACACTGGCCAATACCAGCAATTATAAGGAAGCCCTGAAATTATATGAAAGCCTTGGAACGAAAAGTGACAATGCCATTAAACTCTATCCAAGACTTTTGTATGGCAGTGGAGTGGAGTTGATCAATGATCAGCAGATAGATAAGGCCGATGAGTTATTCACAAAACTCTTACAGGCACCCTATAATACGGCACAATTGCCGCTGGCTAATTTCTGGAAAGGAGAGATCGCTTACCGTAAAGACAATATTGATCCTTCTATCAATTATATCCTCAATTATCTGAAGAACCCGGTTTTGAATGGGGAGGTGAATAGTACGCATGCAAGATATATACTGGCGTATGGGTATTTGAAAAAAGAAGACTATTCAACCGCGAAAGGATATTTTGAACTGATCACAAAAAATGTATCTGCCTCTTCCAGCGCCATAGAGCAGGACGCCTTCCTGCGTGCGGCAGATTGTTATTTTATGGGTAAGGATTTTAAACAATCTCTGAAGATGTACGAATCTGTGATCACCCAGCAATTGCCTTCGGCGGATTATGCTTTGTACCAGAAAGGGATCATTGCCGGTGCTTTAAATAAGAATACGGAAAAGATCAATATCCTTCAATCATTGGAAAAACAATTCCCGGCTTCTTCATTGATTGAAGATGCCAATCTTGAAATGGCCAATACATATCTGGGAGATGAAAATTACCAGGCTGCCATTGTTCCCCTGAAAAAATTAGCAGGCAACGCCAAGGCATCGGCATTAGGTCCGCAGGTTTACCTGAAATTGGGAATGGCATATTTTAACCTGGATAAAAATGATGAGTCGCTGGATAATTTCAAGAAACTGGTTAGTACCTATCCGAATACAGATGAGAGTAATGCTGCGATCGATTATGTGCGGAACATCTTTGTTGAAAAACAAAAACCCGGTGAGTTTGCTGAATTCATGAAGCAGAATGGTAAACCGATCACGGATACCGAAGAAGATTCATTAACCTTCCGTTCTTCCATGTTACGGTACGAAGCAAAAGATCTGGCAGGTGCTAAAACAGGGTTTGTTTATTACCTGGGTAAATTTCCCCAAGGTAAATACCATCTGGAGGCCAATTACCTTACCGCTGAAATGTATGCAGCAGATAAGTTACCTAAGGAATCGCTTCCATTTTATAAAGCCGTGGCGGATCAGTCGCCCAATATCCATGCAGAAAGAAGTACCCTGCAACTGGCCCGTATCTATTATTTCGATCTGAAAGAATATGATAATGCACAAAAATATTTTACCCAATTAAAATCCATCGCCACCCAACAGGAGAATCGTTTGGAAGCGATGCGGGGATTACTGCGTTGTCAGTTTAAAACCCAGCAATGGAAAGAGGCAGCATCCAATGCAGAAGATCTCTTGCTTGAAAAAGGCATTGCTACGGATGACCGGATGATGGCCAGTATGGTGGTGGCTAAAAATCACCAGCTGAATAATGAATGGGAGCCTGCGATGGTTTCGTATAAACAGGTGATCGCTGCCGGAAAATCGGAGTATGCAGCTGAATCGCAATATCGGATAGCAGAAATTTTATTACAACAGAATAAACCCGCAGAAGCAGAGAAAGCAGCTTTTGAAGTGATCAAAAAAGCGGGGTCTTATGAATATTGGGTTACAAAGAGCTATGTATTACTGGGTGATGTGTATACCAAACAGAAAGACTGGTTTAATGCAGAAGCTACTTTTAAAAGTATTGTAGAAAATGCAACGTTAGCCGAGTTGAAAGCTGAAGCCCAGCAGAAACTGGCCGTGGTGCTCGAAGAAAAAAATAAAGCAAACAAAGTTGAACAACAGTAAACCGGATACCCATATGAATTACTTCATAAGAGCCCTTTTCATGCTGATGGCAGTATCCGTAACTTTTACTACGGTAACTGCGCAGAAGAAAGGTGCAAAAAAGAAAGCGGTTAAGAAAACAGCCACCCGATCTGTTGCCAAACCGGCTGCTAAAGAACCGGCTATTGCATTAGCTACAGATACCACTGCACCCAAAGTGGTTACCATTACTTCTGCTTTCAAGCCTTATTTGAAGAATGCAGCCAAGGTTAATTTTACGGCAGCTTCACCGGTGATCGATTCATCTAAGATCCCGGTTGTCTATAGCATCCCTTCGCAAAACCTTTTCTTTTCCTATCAACCCGTTACCATTAAACCATTGGCATTGGCCGTGGATACAGGGTTTACCTGGAACAATGATCAATATATCAAACTGGGTGCCGGTAATTTCAGCAGTGTATTGGGTGAAGCAGGGTTTTCATTCGGTGATGGTAAACATTCGATCACCAATCTGCGTGGGAATTTTATCACGGCTACCGGTCATCTGCCCGCTCAGCAAACGGCTAAATGGGGGATAGATGTGGTTTCGATTTTCAATACGGCTAATAATAATGAGTGGACTGCACATCCCTACTATAAAAGTTCCACACAGTACCTATATGGATATTTGCCAACAACTTTGAATTATCCTAAAGACCAGTTATTACAAAAGTTCAATACTATAGGGCTAGAAGTAGGGTTGCAAAATAAGACGGCGAATAGTTTTGGGATCACCTATCATCCACAGATTCATTTTATCGGGTTCTCCGATTCACATAAGAATAGGGAAAATGAACTGGTGATCAAAGCACCTATCAATAAAGCATTTGGAAAGATCTATGCATTGGATCTTGACATGGGTGCAGACATCTCACGCACTGATATCTTCCCCATTTCAAATAACCTGTTCTATGTGAGTCCATCAATACAATTCAAAACGCCTAATGTAAAGATCATTGCAGGTATCAGGCCTTCATGGGATGACCAGGTTTATGCCACCTTACCCAATATCACAGCCGAAGCCAAAATTGCAGATGCTGTTTCTCTGGAAGCAGGCTGGATGGGTTATTACCAGAAAAATACATTCCGGTCCTTATCGAATTACAATCCATGGGTAGCTCCCTTAACCGGATTGAAGAATACTCTGATCAAAGAACAATATGCCGGCATCAAAGGTGCCACAGGTGATCATTTTACTTATCAGGCAAGAGTATCTTTTCAGCAATTGACCAATCAGGCTTTGTTTGTAAATACCTTATCAGACGGCAAAACCTTTTCTGTTTTGTTTGAACCCGAAATGAAGGTTTTGAAACTGCATGGAGAAATGGCCTATACCGTACAGGAAAATGTGTCTATTATGGCGGGCGTAACGTATGCTCAGTATTCATCTCTCACTGTAAATAAAGAAGCCTGGGGTCTATTGCCTTTGGAAGCAACCGGTTCTGTAAAATGGAAGATCCTGAAAGACCTGCAGTTGAAGGCGGATGTGTTTCTGTGGGATGGAAGTCCTTACCGCGATTCAACCCTGCAGGCAAAGAAGCTGAATGCTGTGGCTGACCTGAATTTTGGAGCCGAATTTTCTGTGATGCCCAGACTGAATCTCTGGCTTCAGATGAATAATCTCCTGAACAGCACCTACCAGCGCTGGAACCAGTACCCGGTGTTGGGCACGCAGGTTTTGGCAGGAGTTGTATATTCGTTCCGGTAAACCGCCCTACGAATGCAAGAACATATTCATAAATACCTGGTTTTATATCATAAACTGAGCATTCCAAAACTGGGAAGTTTTGTGATAAAGAATGAACCCGCTTATGTAGATGCTGAATCAGGACAACTATTTCCACCCAGGCAGGTACTTGTTTTTGAAGAAGGTTCTTATGCCGCATCAGACAGGTTCTTTTTTGATTTTCTGGCTGAGGAGATGGGTGTTGATGCAGTAGCGGCCATTCAGGCTTTTAATGAATTCTCTGGCCGTTTAACGCAGGAAGTAAGCAGTAAGGAAGAGGTGAATCTTAGTGGTTGGGGAAGGTTCTCAAAGACCGAAACGGGAAGTATAGATTTTACAGCCGATACGGCTGTATTGGAACTTTTACCTGTGATCGCACTGGAGAAAGAAGTGATTGAAGTGGAACCGATCACACATGAAGAAATGATACCAACTGATTACTGGTGGGCTTATGCAATTGTGTTATTGATACTGGGTTTGGGTGCACTGGCGTATTATTATTTATAAAGAACCCGGGAATTTTTTTTTTGATCGTTATTGAATGCTATGTCTGAATTGATCTCTTACACACATTGCCCCAGTTGCGGATCCGCTTCGGTTTATCCTGCCTTATCTGCCAAAGATCATACGGTATCCGGTGAAGTGTTTGAAATATGGCATTGTGATGATTGTACGGTTCGGTTTACCCAGCATATTCCGGTGGCATCTGAAATAGGTAAGTATTATCAATCCGCTGCCTACGTTTCCCATTCTGATACAGCCAAAGGATTTGTGAACCGCCTGTATCACATGGTGCGAAACCATACGTTACAGGGCAAGCGTAAATTATTGCAATCTGTAACCGGTAAACAAACCGGTAAACTGCTCGATGTGGGTGCCGGTACCGGTGCTTTTGTAAACACCATGAAACAGGCTGGCTGGGAAACCACCGGTCTGGAACCCGATGAAACCGCCCGACAGAATGCTGCCAGTAAACACGGACTCACCCTGATCAATCCGGATAACCTTTTTCAATTTGGAGATGCACAGTTTGATGCCATTACCATGTGGCATGTGCTGGAACATGTGCATGACCTGCATGGATACCTTAGCCAGTTTCAGAAGATCCTGAAACCCGGAGGCAAACTGATCATTGCGGTGCCTAACTACACAAGCTATGATGCTAAAGTATACAAAGAATTCTGGGCCGCGTATGATGTGCCGAGACATCTCTATCATTTCTCTCCTAAGAGTATGGAAATACTGGGTAAAAGCAAAGGCTTCATACTGAATGATACCCAACCCATGTGGTTCGATAGTTTTTATGTTTCCATGCTAAGCGAGCAATACCGTAATGGAAGTGCTAACCTGTTTGGTGCCGTTTGGAATGGGTTGATTTCAAATATTAAAACGCTCTTCAATAAAAAAAGATGTAGTTCGGTTATCTACATCTTCTCTAAGAAATAATCTCCACAGTGCCGATGTTGGTCGTCTGACTTGAAGTGTTCGGAAGAAATGTGTAATATATATCTCATTTGCCACGTCCTTTAGGGCGTGGATAGATTTGTCTCTCATTATTTTATTCGGGGCTTAAGCCCCGAGTCTGCTTTAGAATGCATAATGAAGCATTACATTAATGCACACTCGGGACTAAAGTTCCTACACGAGGGAAACTATAGCAATCTTTATCCACGCCCTAAAGGAAGTGGCAAGTAAAGAAACAATATAGTTCATCAATCGTTCCGGACACTTCAAGTCAGGCGACCAGTAATGGCAGAATTAATTAAATTTTACTTCAAACAATAAAGGCCAGTCCTTTCCGGTGATAAAGAATCGCTTGTTGGTGCTATCATATGCAATCCCGTTCAATACTTTATCTGACGCCTGAATTTGATCAGGGATGGCATTGGGTGCATATTTATTCAACACATAAGAGAAATCAGCTTTAGCCAATACTTTGCCGGTTGCCGTATCGATCTTGATGATATAATTGGTTTGATAGATATTTGAATAGATCACGCCATTTACAAATTCCAATTCATTGATATTGGCAACGGCTCCGTTATTATCATAAACGCCTAATGTTTTTACAACCTTAAATGTTTCCGGGTCACGGTAGTAAAGATTGTTGGAGCTGTTATTCATGATCAGGTATTTGCCGTCATTGGTCATTCCCCAGCCTTCACCGTCATAATCAAATTCTTTGATTTTTTTGAATGTCTTGAAATCATATACAAAACATTTTCCCTCTTCATAAGTGAGCTGGTAGAGCTTTCCATTTAATACGGTGATGCCTTCACCAAAGTATTTATCTTCCAGCTTAACTGTTTTGAGATCAAGCCCTGTATGTAATGATACCCTGGCCAACCTGCTTTCTTTATAACTGCCACCACTTTCATACAAGGTAGAATCATGCCATTCCAATCCTTCTGTATAAGAACCCGTATTATGCGGGTACACATTCGTGATCGTATAATTCAAAGTAGCCGGAACATTGTTTTCTACAATCGGTGCTTTTTCGGCATCGGGGTTATTGTTATTACAGGCAGATAAGGATACCAGTACAAGCAGGGCAGCGATGGTGTATTTCATAGAGGCAAATTCGGTAAAATATAGACAAGTTGGTCTTGAACAATCGTTAAAAATAAGACAGGAGCAGCCCAGCCGCATCTTCCGCTATCACCGGCGTAAGAGCCACACCCATTCCATTGCAGGCTATCGATGCAAAAACACCCTCACTAACCCTGCCCAGAAATGGTCTTTTATCATCGGTAAAACCCATTATGCCGCTCCAATGATGTTCAATACGGAATTGGTAAGAGGGATCGAGATGCGCTTGTAAGAACATCATCAATGCTTCTTTGATCTTGTCTGAGCCAGACAGGTCAAGCGTTTCTTCTTCCTCAAAAGCCCGGTTTCTGGCACCACCCAGCAGAATGCGGTTACCCAGGTTGCGCCAGTAATAAAACCCTTCATCAAAATGAAAAGTGCCTTTCATGGCAAGACCCTCAATAGGGGTAGTTACTACTACCTGACCGCGGCCCGGTGTAATATGCAGCTCCGGAAGTAGGGTATGGGTGAATGCATTGGTGCAAAACAGTAATTGGGTTGCGGAAAGCCTTTGTTCTTGTTTTGTAAAGATCAGGATCTGGTGGTTCTTCTTTTCCCAACTTTCTATTTCCATACCATAAAGAATGGTAACGCCTGCAGCCAAAACTTTTTGGGTTAAAGATTGAACCAGCCTGCCACTATGCAGTGAAGCTTCAGAAACATTTTCGATCAGCGCATCAAACCCCCTCAGACCCAGTTGCGAAAGCTTTTCGTCGGATCTTGTAAAACTCTGTTCTTTTCCGGTAACAGATTGTAAGGATCTGTTCAGCCAGCTTATCTGATCATTCAGATTGTTCCATCCTTTGTAATCATTGTTAATACATTCATAGCCACCGCAGGGATCAAAACCAATGGCTGCCTGAGGAAAATGAGCTTTGATCTTTTCAATGCCTTTATGCCGCTGTGCTACTATCTGTAACATGGCATCGGTACCAATAGTATCTGCATTATGGATCAATTCTGTGGGACTACCAAAACAGGCAAAGCCGGCATTACGGGTAGAAGCACCCAATGGCGTTGTATTTCTTTCAATGATGGTGATCTGAAGCGAGGGTTTTCTTTGCTTCAATTCCAGCGCAGACCATAAACCCATTAAACCAGCACCCACTATTAGGATATCCTGGTGGGAATACCAGGTTTCTTTTTCCCAGATGGATAAATTGGGCATGGCAATCCTTTTTATAAGCAAAACGCTGAACGCTTAACGCTTAACGCAAAACGCACAACGCTGAACGCTTAACGCAAAACGCACAACGCTGAACGCAAAACGCTTAACGCGGAACGCAAAAATAGCGATACTGGCGTTAAGCGTTCCGCTTTCTGCGTTAAGCGTATTAAACGTTAAATCTAAAATGCATCACATCTCCATCATGCACCACATATTCCTTTCCTTCAATGCGTAAGCGGCCATTTTCGCGGCAGGCGGCCTCGCTTCCATATTTTACAAAGTCTTCGTAAGCGATCACTTCTGCTTTGATGAACCCTTTTTCAAAATCCGTATGGATCACACTGGCAGCCTGTGGGGCTTTCCAGCCTTTGTGTATTGTCCATGCCCGTACTTCCTGTACACCCGCAGTAAAATAAGTATCCAGGTTCAGTAATTTATAAGCCGAAGTGATCAAGCGGTTCAACGCAGGTTCGGCCATATGGTATTCTTCCATGAACATCTGTTTATCATCCGGCGCTTCCATTTCGGCAATTTGCGCTTCAATATTGTTACACATCACAATTACTTCCGCACCTTCTGCTTTGGCCGCTGCTGCTAAAGCTTCTGAATATTTATTACCGGTATGCATGCTGGCTTCATCTACATTAGCTACGTAGAGAACAGGTTTATCAGTCAATAAAAACAGATCGGCTAAAACAGTTTTTTCTTCTTTATCCAAACCCAGCGTATGAATATTCTTACCCTGTTCAAGATGCGTTTTGCAACGGCTTAAAATTTCAAATTCTGCTTTTGATTTGGTATCAGAACCTACACGGGCCATTTTCTCAACCTTCGACCATTTTTTCTCAACACTGTCAAGGTCTTTCAGTTGTAATTCTGTTTCAATGATCTCTTTATCGCTGATCGGGTTTATGGCACCTTCTTCACGCAATACATTCTCATCTTCAAAACAACGGATCACATGGATGATGGCATCTACTTCACGGATATTGCCAAGGAATTTATTACCTAATCCTTCACCTTTGCTGGCACCACGTACCAGACCGGCAATATCAACGATCTCCATTTGGGTAGGCACAATACGGTCTGGAATCACCAGCTCTGCCAATTTATTCAAACGGGCGTCCGGTACATCCACCAGCCCCACATTCGGCTCAATGGTACAAAAGCGATAATTACTCGCCTGCGCCTTGGCACTATTACTAACTGCGTTAAAAAGCGTTGATTTACCCACATTCGGTAATCCCACAATACCTGCTTGTAAAGCCATCTGAAGTACGATTTTAGAAGTACGAAGTACGAAGTCTTGTCCGGTCTGGCAGATCAGATCCCGTCTGCCGTTGCGTCGCACACTTGTACGTTCTGTACTATGCTCATCAAAAATTTGAGCGCAAATATAGCTTGATTTGGGGGAAATCATGTTTTATGGGGTAATGACTTAATAATCAGTTGTGTATAAGAGCAAAAGTGTTTCGATTTTTTTAGCTGCCAGCTATGAGCCACGAGCTTCGAACCTGAAGAAATTTCCCAATTTCCCAATTCCAAAATTCCAAAATTTCCTCCTCTCATTTCCTTATTTTCACTTAATAATCTCTCCCTATGGCTCTCAACTACGTCTGGATCGTATTCTTCGTCATTGGCCTCGTGATCGCCTTATTCCGGCTGATCGTTTTTCATGACTATGAGATCTTCAAGAAACTGGTGGAAGGCATTTTTGATGCATCTAAATCCTCTGTGCTCGATATTGGACTGCCTTTAACGGGAGCCATGGTATTCTTTATGGGGTTGATGAATATTGGCGAGAAAGCAGGGGCGGTCAATTTTCTGGCCAGGCTTCTGAATCCATTTATGAAAAGATTGTTCCCGGAAGTTCCGGATAAACACCCGGCTATGGGGCAGATGGTGATGAATTTCAGCGCCAATATGCTCGGACTGGATAATGCAGCCACTCCCTTTGGTTTAAAGGCGATGGAAAGCCTGCAAACATTAAATCCTTCAAAAGATACAGCCAGCAACTCTCAGATCATGTTTTTGGTTTTGCATACCAGTGGGTTGACTTTGATCCCACTTTCCATTATTGCTTATCGGGTTAGTGGGGGCAGTACCAATCCAACCAGTGTGTTTGTTCCCTTAATGCTGGCAACCACCATAGCTACTATTGCCAGTATCATTATTACCGGTATCTATCAGCGTTTACGGTTTGATAAAGTGCTGGTGTTATGGCTCGGTGGCATCACTGCCGGCATTTGTTTATTTGCCTGGTATATCAATAGCATGCCATCCCAAAAGAATGTGCCGGTACCCAGTCTCTTTACAAAAGAAACGTTTAGTAATGTTCTAGGAAATATTATCCTCTTCTTTATTATCTGCTCTTTTATCATTGGCGGATTTGTAAAGAAGATCAATGTGTTTGAAGCATTTATAGAAGGAGCCAAGCAGGGATGGGATGTGATCATTAAAGTGATCCCGTATTTGGTAGGGTTATTGGTAGCGATCAGAGTTTTCAGAGACAGTGGTGCCCTGGAAGCGATCATCAACGGTATTACCTGGTGTTTTACCAGTTTGGGATTGAATGGTGAATTTGTGCCGGCACTGCCCGTTGCCATCATGCGCCCGTTCAGCGGGGGAGGTGCAAGAGGATTAATGCTCGATGTATTTAAAACACATGGCGCCGATAGTTTTATCGGTAACCTGGCTTCAACATTCCAGGGAAGTGCAGATACTACTTTTTATATTGTTGCACTGTATTTTGGAAGTGTAGGTATCAAAAAAGTGCGGTATGCGATCTGGGCGGGTATGCTGGCAGATCTCCTGGGAGTGATCGCCGCAATCGGAATTGCGTATATCTTCTTTAAATAGTTTGAGAGCCGTTGCTGGTCATAAAACCAACCATGGCAGTGATTACATTTCCAAAAGTTTCAATCTTTCTTTCAGGATCGCTACACCTTCCGAAGCAGTTGCTTCAATGGCAGAAAGGTTAACCACAGATCTTGTTTGAGGGATCTTCTTATCAATAATAAACTTAGGAATCGCTACCGGTGCGCAATTGAGTAAACCCGCGGCAGGGTATACCGCCAATGAAGTTCCGATCACAACAAATATATCGGCCGTAGCTGCAATATCAGCAGCGATCCCGATCATCGGTACCGGTTCTTCAAACCATACAATATGCGGCCGAAGTTGCCCACCTTCGGGAGCCATATCACCCAACCGGATATCGCCTCTGATCTCATAGATCATTGAATCATCATATCCCGTTGTAATTGAAGTTCTCATCTTAAATATTTCTCCATGCAGATGAACAACGTTGGAACTTCCTCCACGTTCATGCAGATCATCAATATTCTGGGTGATAATGGTTACTTCAAAATTCTTCTCTAATCCGGCCAGGCCAATATGACCCATATTGGGCTCCGCATTGGCTACATCTCGCCTGCGCATATTATAAAAATCAAGAACCAGTTTTGGATCTTTGGCCCATCCACGGGGTGTGGCCACTTCATATACATCGTACCCTTCCCATAATCCATCACTGTCGCGAAAGGTTTTTAAACCGCTTTCGGCGCTCATGCCGGCACCTGTTAATATCACAAGCTTTTTCTTTTCCATGGTATAAAATTACAAAATGGCCCATTGGTTTAACTATAAAATAACCGGCCTGTGTTAAGAGAAGGTTACGGAATTATTAACTATTTCATTTGAAAGTTATTAAATTAAGAACGCAGCGTTATCAAATTGATAACAAGTATTTCAGCCGTTGCATTTGCAGTAGAGAAACATCAGGTTTGCAGAAATTTTAAATTTCGAAGCATGACCTTACTAACTGCAAGCGCCTTTTGGCGCAGGATATTTTTATTAATGATTTTGTTTTGTTCTCAACAACTCTTCGCTCAAACCATTAAGGGTAAAGTGGTAGATGCTTATAGCGGAGAGCCATTGGTGGGTGCTACCGTTAAAATCGAAGGCATTCCAGCTGTTGCCCTGGTAAAGCTGGATGGTACTTTCTCTTTTGCTCAGCTTAAGCCCGGAAATTATAAAGTTAATGTGAACTACGAAGGATATAAATCCGGCGCAGATAAAATAGTTTCCGTTTCTGCAAATGCAACTAAGATCGTTGACTTTGCAATGGAATCACTTGCTAAAGAACTTTCTTCTGTAACCGTAAATGCATCCACTACACACGATGGAGATAAAGGCGCCAGAAGATTAGAAAAAGTAGCAGACCCGATCATCAATGTGTTGTCTGCTAAAACCATTCAATTGCTTCCTGATATTACCGTGGCCAATGCTTTACAGCGTGTAAGTGGTGTAACTATCGAAAAAAGCGGATCAGGAGAAGCTCGCTATCCGATCATCAGGGGTATGGAGAAGAGATATATTAACACACTGGTAAATGGTATCAAGATCCCGAGTCCGGATAATAAGAACCGATATATACCCCTGGATCTTTTCCCTTCTGAGTTATTGGAAAGACTGGAGGTAAGCAAGAGTCTTACCCCAAGCATGGAAGGCGATGCTATCGGAGGAAGCATTAATCTGGTGATGAAAGATGCACCTGCTAAATTATTGTTGCAGGCCAATGCTTCTATGGGTTATAATGCTTCTTTTTTAACGGAGAGATATAACCAGTTTAGCACAAGTAGTATTCAGAAACTATCGCCTGCAGAGATCAATGGTGCAGCCTATGTTGCCCAGATCAAAGATTTTTCTGTGGCACATCTGAATTACACCAATTTAAATGCTCCCGTTAATTCAACATTTGGTTTAACGGTTGGTAATCGTTTTGGAAAAAATAAACAGTTCGGGTTTATCGTATCGGGCAGTTACCAGAATATCTATCGCGGAACTACTTCTAATTTCTTCCTGCCTAACGCACAGCCCGGACTGGATAATATTCCTTTATTCTCCGATCTGCAACTGCGAAAATATTCAGTGCAGAGCAAGCGTGTTGGACTGAATGGTAAACTGGATTACCAGATCAATAAAAATAATAAGATCTCTCTAATTAACACATTTGTTCGATTGGATGATTATCAGACCAGGATCGTGTATGATACCGTTACTTTGAATTCAGTGGTGGATAACTGGCAGAGAAGCACCTGGCAGTATCAATCTATCTATAATACTACCCTACAGGGCGTACATAAATTGCCTTCCGGTTTCAGAATAGATTGGAGCCTGGCTTATTCCATAGCAAATAACCATATACCCGATCAATCACAGTTTGTACACCAGTATGCGATCGTTGCTACCAGTTTAACTTCGGATAAATTACAAAGCCTTAACCATATCTGGCAACATAATAGTGATAAAGATTGGTCTGGCTATGTTAATACAACAAAACAAACCAATCTCCTGGGTAAGTCGCTTGAATTAAAGTTTGGTGGTTTAATCCGTAATAAGGACAGAGACAATTTCTATAATTCGTACAGTCTCGGACCCGTACTGGGATCTGTGTATACGAATATTAATGCTGCTCCATTTATTTTCAAGAATCCGGCAGATGGAACACCATCTGTAACCGGTAATAATTATACTTTCAGAGAGAATATTACTGCTGCTTATCTACAGGGGATCTGGCAGTTTAACAGTAAGCTTGAAGTATTAGGCGGAGCGAGGGCAGAATATACTAACCAGCATTATGAAACACAGTTAAGCAAGGAT
>CANGOX010000061.1 GCA_947455605.1 Chitinophagaceae bacterium | reverse complement strand
GATCACCGGGTAAGAAACCCAGGCTTTCACCTGCTTCTACCGCAGGTCTTGTTAAGATGATCTTTTTGACCAATTTGTTTTTCAAAGCTCTTACAGCCAAGGCTACTGCCGTATAGGTTTTACCGGTACCGGCCGGTCCGATGGCAAATACGATATCGTTCCTGTCAACAGCCTGCACCATTTTCTTCTGGTTCTGGGTACGGGCCCTTACTGTTTTTCCATTCGGTCCGAATACAAGAATGTCGTTAGGGTTGCGGTCCACAAAATTGTCGATGGTTTCCGCGTCATCGCCTCCTAAGATCTGTTCAAAATAACCTTCGCTGAGGTGTCCGTTTCTTTCAAGATACTGAATGATGAGATCGATCTTTTCTTTTGCTGTGTCTATCTGTTCCGGAGCCCCGCTCATTTTTAACTGTGTCCCGCGGGAGAGGATCTTTAACAATGGGAATTTCTTTTTCAGCAAATCTAATTTTCCGTTGTTGACGCCAAAGAATTCAATGGGATTAACGGATTCGAGGTTAATGATGGTTTCAGTCAATCTTTTTACGGTTTAAGGTTTGACATTATGGTTCGGTACTTAACTAATCCTTCCTTCTCAAATTTAATTGTATAAGTATATCAAAACCTAAGACTTGTTATACACAGATGTGGATAGAGAATTTGGGTAGATTGGGAAATTTTGGAATTGGGAAATCGGGAAATTGAAAAATCAAATTCCAAAATCGAAAATTCCAAAATTGCTTACAGTTTCTTCAAAGCGGCAATGGTAGCAACCGGATCAGCGGATCTGAACACCGTATTACCGGCTACCAGAACATCGGCACCGGCCGCAAGGATTGAGGGAGCATTATCGAGGGTTACACCTCCATCTATTTCGATGAGGGTAGATAAGGATCTTTCTTTGATCATCTGCTTTAGTGTGCGGATCTTGGTAAGGGTATGGGGTATGAACTGCTGGCCACCAAAACCGGGGTTCACACTCATGATCAGTACCATATCAATATCCTGTAAAATATCACTTAACAGATGAACCGGTGTATGTGGGTTCAAAGCCACACCGGCTTTCATGCCCAGACTTTTGATCTGCTGTATGTTTCTGTGTAAATGCGGACAGGCTTCATAATGGATGGTGAGATAATCGGCACCGGCTTTCTGAAAGGCTTCTGCATAGTTGCCCGGCTCCAGTATCATCAGGTGAACATCGCAAACTTTGGTAGTGGCTTTACGTACTTTTTCAATAACGGGAAAACCAAAACTGATATTGGGAACAAACTGCCCGTCCATCACATCCAGGTGATACCAATCTGCCTCGCTGGCATTCAGCATATCACAATCCTTTTGCAGGTTCAGGAAATCGGCACTTAATAAGGAAGGGGCAATGATTGGCATAACATGATTTTGGTAGCGCGAAATTGAGAAATTTTCGCTTGTGGTTGAATTTTTATTTGGCACCTAGTCTTTGTAATGCTGCTGCCGCCTCTTGTAAGGCAGGATCCAGGGTTAAAGATTTTTGGTAGTTGTTGATAGCTTCTGCTTTGTTATTCAAGGCTTCTTCGGTCTTTGCCAACCAGTAATAACCGTCTGCATAGGTGTTTTTCACAGTTACCAGTGTCCGGTATACTTGTAAAGCTTCTTTATATTTCTTATCATCATAATACAAAAAACCCTTCTCCATATAGGCTTCTGTATAGTTCAGGTCATTGGCAATACTGTTATTGAAGGCATCTAAAGCTTTTTGCTTATTACCGGTTCGGGCAAAATAAATGCCGGTAATAAAATGGCAATGTGCCGTATACTCTCTGCCCATACGTAAGGAAGCTACCTGCCGGCAGATGAGGAGGGCTGTAGAATCCTTTCTTTCGGCTAATAAATTGGCAGCTGCCAGCTGGGCATCTGGTGAAGGGTAGATACGAATCGCATACCGGTAGGAGCGTAAGGCACCACTTGTATCTTTTGTGCTTTCCTGTAATAAGGCCTTTCTATACCAAAGCCCGTAATTAAGGCTGTCTTTTTTGATTAAGAAATCCATCTGCCCCAATGCCTGGCCAAAAGCCCCAAGGCTATCCAGTGCATTCACCAGTTGCAGACGAAGGCCCGTACTATCCGGGTTGGCAGCTATTTTTTTGAATAATTGCTGAACAGGGGCAGGCATTTCTTCTTTGGTAAGGGTATCCGGGACTTTATTCTTTACGGGCTGATTGCAAGCCAGTAATAGCCCGAAAATGGCGATGATCCAATATTTCATGCTGTAAAATTATGTGGATGTTTGCTCTGGTGACAAAATTTTGACAAAAGACTGTTCCCTTGAGCCTATTTTTGCCGAATATTAACAAAAGTCATATGAAAAGAAGTTTTCTGTTAGTCCTGACCTTTTTATTTTTTGCAGGCTATCTATCTGCCCAACAGGCCGATTCTGTTTTGTTTGCGGGTGAGAAACATTTTAAAAATATCCGACAGCTTACTTTTGGTGGTGATAATGCAGAAGCTTATTTCAGCTATGATGGCAAGTACATTACTTTTCAGCGAACCAATCCAAAAGAAGGATTGAATTGCGACCAGATCTTTGTTGGAAAAGTACCCACAAAACCTGATGAGAAATTTGAATACAAAATGATCAGCAGCGGAAAGGGAAGAACCACCTGTTCTTATTTTACACCTGATGGGAAGCATATACTTTATGCCTCTACGCATAAAGGGGCCGACACCTGTCCGCCAATACCGGATAGAAGCAAATACGGCAATAAATATATCTGGCCATTGTATGATAGCTATGATATTTTCATGGCCACATTGGATGGAAAGATCGTTAAACAGTTAACGTCTGCAAAAGGGTACGATGCAGAGGGCACTTTATCTCCTGATGGGAAAAAAATGATCTATTGCAGCGATAAAGACGGTGACCTTGATCTCTACGTTATGGAACTGGCAACAGGAAAGGAAAAGAAAGTGACCAATACATTAGGCTATGATGGTGGTGCATGGTTCAGCCCGGATGGCAAGAAAATTGTTTGGAGAGCCAGCAGACCAAAAACAGAAGCGGAAATAAAAGAATACAAAGAGTTATTAAAAGAAGGATTGGTGGCTCCCACGCATATGGAAGTATATGTGGCTGATGCAGATGGCAAGAATGCCAAACAGATCACCGATCTGGAGCAGGCCAACTGGGCACCTAATTTTACGCCTGACGGCAAACACATTATTTTCTGCAGTAACCACGAATATAAAAGAGGGTTTCCGTTTAATATGTACCTGACCGATATTAACGGGAAAGGACTGGAAAAGATCAGCCGCGATAAAGGGTTTGATGCCTTCCCGATGTTCAGCCCGGATGGAAAGAAAATTCTGTTCGCTTCCAACCGTAATAATGGCGGAACGCATGATACCAATCTGTTTATTGCAGACTGGGTGGAATAATCAAGTGAGTAGTGAGTAGTCAGTAGTGAGTGTAGGTGTAATCACAACTGACTACTCACTACAGACCAATAAAATAAACTTCATTTTTCCCGATCACTACTTTATCTTCAATTCCTAAATAAACAACTATGCAAACAGGCCTGGTGCATTTACATAATTTTCTTCGTTGGGTGATCCTTATCTTATTAGTGATCTCTATTGCCAAGGCCTATGTGGGCTGGACGGGTAAGAAAGCATTTGCTGCAGGAGATAAAAAGGTATGGTTGTTCACCATGATCAGTGCACATACTACTTTATTGCTCGGATTATACCAGGTTTTTTTTGGCCGTTACGGAGTTTTATCAGGTGCTTTACCTGAAGGAACTTCTTTTATGAAAGATAAATTCTTCCGTTTTTATTGGATCGAACATCCGGTTGGTATGCTGATCGCTATTGTACTGATCACATTGGGTCATGGTATGGCCAAGAAAGCAGTAAGCGATGAACTTAAGTATAAAAAAGCCTTCTATTATTTTCTTATCGCATTGATCGTGATCCTGGCAAGTATCCCTTGGCCTTTCCGTGATATCGTAGGCAGGCCCTGGTTCCCCGGTATGTAGTATTTATTGAAGTAATCTCGATAGTATGTCAGACCCATCTACTCATGCGAACCCTGATGCACGAAAGGCGATATTGTTTGCCTGGCTTACAGCGGGTTCTCTGGATATTATGACCGCGTTTGTACACTATTACCTGAAAACAGGAAAGAATCCTGTTGGTGTATTAAATTATGTGGCCAGTGGTGTGTTTGGTACCACGGCATTTACCGGCGGAACTGCCATGGCTGTATGGGGTTTGTTAATTCATTACATCATTGCTTTCTGTTTTACACTGTTCTTCTTTCTGATATACCCGAAGTTGAAAATACTTTCCCTAAATAAAGTGCTGACAGCAATAGGGTATGGGTTATTTGCCTGGGCTTTGATGAATCTGGTTGTTCTGCCCTTGAGTAAGGTGCCGCGTCCTGTTTTTCGTTTATCCAATGCATTGATCGCCGCAATGATCCTGATCTTTATGATCGGGCTGCCGGTCACACTGATCATCAGTAATTATTATTCCAGTAAAAAGGACTAATAGATCAGCCCTGCCAGTCTGCTTTCAAAATATTGATGAATTGTTTCATTTCATCCAGCGTGCCTACACTTACGCGTCCCCATTTGCCATCGGGATAGGAGTTGGACCGTAGGATCACATTTTTTGCCAGCATATCTTTTGCAAAATCCCCCGGGTATTTGCCCAGCGGGAAAAACAGGAAGTTTGTATGTGATGGAACACAGGCAATATTCATTTCTTTTAACGCAT
The DNA here is from genome assembly GCA_947455605.1 of Chitinophagaceae bacterium. GTDB lineage: Bacteria > Bacteroidota > Bacteroidia > Chitinophagales > Chitinophagaceae > Sediminibacterium. Next base: position 16,792 of record CANGOX010000061.1, on the reverse strand, counting down.
TGAAGGTATAAGATCTTGCTGCTGCATTCTTTTGCTTGCAGGATGCCCTGTGTGCTTCATCCTGTAAACTCGCGAGTGCTGCGGCTGCGGCTAGATTGCTGATATTGATCTGTGAATTGGTAAAATAATTCTCATCCAATGCACGGATAATGGCGGGATGCCCTACCACAAACCCTACACGCAAGCCTGCCATCGCATGAATCTTTGAAAACGTTCTTACCACGATCACATTTGGGTGTTTATCGATCAGACTGATCATGGATTTACTTTCCGGATCATCCAGAAAATCGATATACGCTTCATCTATTACTATCACAGCTTTCTTCGATGCCTCAATACAAAAATCTTTCAATGCCTGTGTAGAAAGTACGGTACTGCTGGGGTTTGCCGGATTGCAGATATATACCAATCCGGTATTGTTATCAATGGCGCGCAACATCGCAGGAAGATCATGCACTTTATCGGGGGTAAGTGGCACTTCAATTACTTTGGTCCCGATCTTTTTAGCTGTGTTGGGTAGGGTAGCGAAAGTAGGTGTAGCGGTTACCAGACTGCCTTTATTGAAATGACGAGCCAATTTCCCCAATGCATCGCCCGACCCTGCGGTGGCCACGATCTGATCGGCCCCCACTTGATAATATTTAGCGATCTCTTTTTCAAAATCGGACAGAGAGGCAACATTAAACTGATACCGATGCGATTCTGCCACCATCGCAAGCAACGCTTCTTTTGCTTTAGGTGAAATACCATAAGGGTTCTCATTCGATCCCAAATTGATCAAACCCTGCGCCATCCCAAAACTGCGCAACATCCCTTCCTCATTACCCATCCCCATCGAAGGAATCGAAAATCCAAGTGCCAGTGCTGCGAGCGAATTACTTTTCAGCCAATCTCTGCGGTTTAAAGAGGTTGCCATTGTGATTGTTTTAGGAATAAAAGATACTCATTTTTAAAATCCTATCATACGAAATAGTATCAATTCCAAAATTTCAAAATTGCCCTACCTGCTGCCCAATTCAATCACTTCACAATGCTTAATATCTTTCCCGTCAATTTCAAACCGCACCAGTGTTCGTACTTTATGCCAACCTTGTTTACCCGCAGCTCCGGGGTTCATGTGCAGACAATTCACAGCAGGGTCATACATGATCTTCAAAATATGGGAATGCCCGCTGATAAAGATCTGTGGCTGGTTCTCTTTGATCAATACTTTTGAACGTGGATTGTATTTAGGTGGATAGCCGCCAATATGTGTCATCAATATCTTCACTTCCTCACATTGCCAGATCCCGTTCTCCGGATATTCACTGCGGATATCATAGCCATCAATATTGCCATACACACCGCGTAAGGGTTTAAAGGCTTTTAATGCATCTGCAATGGTGGCCGTACCAAAATCACCGGCATGCCAGATCTCATCGCAGTGTTCAAAATGTTTGAATACGGCATCGTCAAGATAATCGTGTGTGTCTGATATGAGTCCGATCTTTATCATGCTGCCGCTAAGTTATCGGGTAATCTATTTAGGTAATCACTTTTTTATTTCTAACTTTCGTAGTTGATAGACCATAGACCATAGACCATAGTCCATAGGCAATGGTCTATCGACCTCATGAAAAGGAATACTATGTTTACAAGCGTACGCATATTAATATTTGGAGTTCTGCTCATTTCCTGCAGTTCCACAAAGAAAATGAACTGGCCTGTCTGGAATGGACAGAATGTACCACAAACGGCAACAGCTTTTTATGAAAAAGTGGCTGCATCAAAATGGAGGGAGCGCGATTCTTTGGCGAAGATTGAGATACTTTCAGGAAACCTTCCTTCGTTTCTTCGGAAATTTGTTCGCATCAATACTTCTATCACGGATAGTAAGGGTAGAATTATTTCTGCTTATTATTTTGTAGCGCCGGATTATGTATCATTGGGAACGGATGAAGATTGGGCCAGGATTCCGCTTACACCTATGGCCGCTCAGGTGATCGCCGATAGTTTTCATTGTTTTTTACCAACGCGTAAAATGGTGAATGATATCTATGAGCAGTCAACCGTAAAACTCGCTCCTGTTCCGATGTATGCTTTTCGCGACAGTTCGGTAACTATGTGGCAGCATCACCTGATCATTGAAGGGCAACGCAAAGGAAGAAAGGGATTGATTGCAGGCATAAAAAAAGATGTGGTCATTTCGGGCAAAGTATCCCGCGATTCCAAACCCGATCGTGAAGCCATTTACGGCTGGCATAAATTAGACGGCAAAGCCATACAACCCTTATACACAGGGCATATTAACTGGTGGGTAGATTACAGTCACGGTATACGTCTGGTATACAGAACCATCTGGGTAAACGGGAAAGCTATGGATTATACAGAAGTGATGAAGAGTACTTCTTTGAATAAGCTTTTGTGTGATGAGGAGTGGAGTGATTTTCTTAAGTATTGATTTTGGAATTTTGGAATTTCGAAATTTTGGAATTGAAAAATCGGGATTGAAAAACTGAAATTTCCCCTCCTTACAGAGCAAGGATGGGAAACCTATTGTTGGTTATTAACTAGATTCCAAAATCGAAAATTTCAAAATTTCAAAATCCCCTACAGATACTTTTCCTCCAAAACCCCCTTATGATGCAGCATGTGGCCGAAAATAATAAAGCCTACAGCATTGGCAGTTACGGGTAGGTTGCTGGCAATGCCTTCTGATGCGAGTTGTTCTTCGCTTAACGTTGTGATCAGGAGATCAGTGGCTTTTCTTACGGCTTTGAATTCTTCTTTGATTGAATCAAAACTTCTGCTATTTGCGTTTGAAGCAGTGGCATAGCTGTCTTCGTCGAATGATGCCAGCGGTGTTTTATCGCCGCGGGATATCCTTAGCAGGCGGTAACTCATGATCCTTTCTGTATCCACAATATGCTGCAATAATTCTTTTAAGGTCCATTTGCCTGGCGCATATCTGTAGTCCGCTTTTGATTCGGGAAGACCGGTATAAAAATCTTCGAGTGGTTTTGCATAACCAGTAAGCGCTGATGACAGACTGTCTGCTTCAACACGTGCAATATACCTTGTAAAATAAGTCGGGAAATCGGTTGCTTGTGGCCTAGGCATCAGCTTTTGGTTTTGGTGGTCGTGGGCTTTGCAGTGGTACTGCCGGTAGCATTTGTTTTTACGGGTTCTTTCACCGGCTCTTTTACTGTGATGGTTACTTTAGTTGTATCTGCATCCGCAACAGCATTGAAAGCATTGATGATTCCTCCGGTATTACTTAACAAACTGAAAGAAATAGGTTCATTTTTGGAACCCGGTTTGATACTGGCAACAGTTGGTGCCGGCTTTAACACAGATTCTTCGATCACTTTCTTCACTTGTACAGCACTCAATTCAGGATAATAGGAACGGATCAATGCTGCCAGTCCGGTTACCACCGGCGCTGCCATACTGGTACCTTTCAGATTGCCATATTGATCGCCTCCCGGGAAAGTTGAATACATACGTACACCCGGGGCAAAAACATCTACATTTTCTTTGCCGTAATTACTGAAATCTGCTGTAATGCTGCCACTGATCTTTGGATCACTGCTGGCACCTACATTGATAAAATTGGATGCCTTGCTATTCCATTGGGTTAACCAGGGATTGGGATAATTTTCTTTCTCGTCAACATTGGTATTCTCATTTCCTGAAGCATGCACCAGTAATACATCTCTTGACTCTGCATAACGGATTGCGCTGTCTACCCATTTTTTTTCAGGGGAGAAATATTTGCCAAAACTCATATTGATCACTTTGGCGCCATTATCTACTGCATAGCGGATGGCAAGGGCCACATCTTTATCATATTCATCACCATCCGGAACAATCCGCAGCATCATGATCTTCACGTTATCGGCCACACCATCCATACCGATACCATTATTACGTTGTGCGCCGATCAATCCACAAACATGCGTTCCGTGTTTGGAGGCAGCGAGCGGGCCCATCACATCATTATTTCCGTAAAATCTGTCTGACAGGTTATAATAGTCATCTCTAACAATTTCTGCACGGTAATCTTCCGGTAAATTCTCCTTCGATTCAAAGGCCTTCTTTTTCCCTTCTACATATTCATCCAGGTCGGCAATGGTATTGGTATTCTTCTCATCCGGATCAACACCGATCATTTTCATACAGGTGAGGTAACCGAATTTTGCATCGCGGCCTATTTTGGTAGGAGGGAGAAACTGCTCTACTTTTTCAACCGTAAATTCTTCCTGCCCCATTTCTTTTCTCAAAACCTTATCATGACGCTTCAATGCTTTTGAAACCAGCTCAATACCTATCAGTTCCATCTGCTCATCGGAAGTAAAACTTAATTCATTGGCAGCTTTTTGCCATTGCAGGTATTCTTTTTTAGTATTGCCCGAAAGGGTGTTGGTATCAATGGGTTGACCGTAGAATTTTTGTTTATAACGGTGAAAGATCCTGGCTTTTTCATCAGGTGCCTTACTTACATCACGGCCATCCTTGCCGCCGAGAAAATTCCATCCAAACACATCATCTACATAACCATTCCCATCATCATCAATACCATTACCGGGAATTTCTTTGGGGTTACGCCAGAGAATATTTTTCAGGTCCTCATGTGTGGTATCTACGCCCGAATCCAATACCGCAACTATCACCGGTTTGGAAACTTTGTTCTTGTTTTTGAGAAAAGTATAGGCTTTGTTGAGGCTGATGCCATAAAAGGAATCCTGTGCATAATCCATCAGATGCCAGCCTCTTGGGGCTTCCTGGGCATTACCCTGATAGAAGAACAGTGGCAATGCCACTATGGCTAAGACAATCCCACGACGCATCATTTTGTACAATTGTTTTCTATACCTACAAATTTGCACAATGATAATGATATAATAACAGGGTAGCTACAGTTTTATGAAAATGTTAAGGGTGGCGAAAAGCGACCTGCTACCAGGTACTTATACGCAGTATTTTCACTATATCATCTGGAATAAAGAAGGATAATCAATGCGTTTATTTGCGGGTTTGTTAAAAAAAGTCAGTCTTTGAGATTTGATGAAAAATCTTAATATATTAGAGTTCTTATATATTTGCTTTAAAGCCCTGCTTATGTTTCTGAAATCCAAACTGATCCTCATCTGCTCGCTCTTGACAGTAAGTTTTTTTACTCATGCACAAAGCAGAGACAGGATTTATATCCAGACAGACAGAACAGCCTATGTAGCCGGAGAACCGGTTTGGTTTAAAGCCTATCTATTATCTGCTTTAACACCGGGTAGTAGTGGTACAAATCTGTTGGTAGACATGGTGGATGAAAAAGGCAGCAGAATCAGCAGCGGCAGTTTACCGATCATCGGAGCAACGGCTTCGGGTAATTTTGATCTTCCCCTGAGTTTGGCAGAAGGTGTTTATTTTTTACGTGCATATACCAAGACACAACCTTCTAAAAACGAATATTCTTCTGCGGTTAAAATTGTTTATGTATTTAATCCATCCAACAAATCGGCAACTACGGTTGCCGGTGATTATCAGGCTTTTTTCAGACCCTCATCCGGTAACCTGGTGGTGGGTGCCGTAAATATTGTTTATGTGGAAGTGCGCGACAGATCAGGCAAACCTGCTGTTACTGAAGGTACTCTTGTAAATGCCAAGGAAGAAGTATCGGTTAGCTTTAAAACCGATGCAGGCGGGAAAACTAAGTTTGCTATTTCACCTATTCAAGGTGAGCAGTATACAGCAAAGATCAGGTATGCGGACGGCACTACTAAGAATATAGAATTACCCAGGCCTGCAGAGAATAAAGTGCTGATCTCCGTAACTGATCAGCCCAAAGCCAAATTATTCAATGTGTTTATTCCTGAGCTTCTTCGAAACAGGGCGGCCATGTCTGTAAAAGGGTATATGGATGAAAACCTGGTGTTTCAAAAAAACTTTACGGCATCTACCGACCAGATTTCAGCCAGAATTCCTGTTGATGAACTGCCAACAGGTTTGTTGCAATTGATCGTAACAGATATACAAAAACAAAAACTTGGTGAAACCGTTAGTCTCATCGTTTCAGACAGCTCAACTTTAACGGTATCCTTACAGGCGGATACAATTAGCCTGAAACCACAGGGACAGAATGTAGTTTCCTTAACAATGCCAGATGGTGTAATTGGCAGTTTTTCTGTGTCTGTAACCGATGCGGATAAAACGATCTATACGCAGGAGAACAATATTATCACCGGACTTCTGTTAAACCAGGATAGCCGTCATCATTCATTTGTGAACAACACTGTCATTTCTTCAAACAGTGATAAAGAAACATTGGAAACAGCGATCGGCTCTGCAGATTGGCTGGACCAGTCTGTACATGCAGGTGAAACCGTAGTAAGTGGTGATTCCGGTTTTATCACCATCAAGGGAACGGTGATCAATAAAGGGAATAAAAAACCGATCACAAAGGGAGATCTCAATTTTATTTATTCAACCCATGATTCCATTCCGAATATGTTGTCATCACCCATAGGAAAAGAAGGGGCATTTATTTTGCCGGAACTCATGTTTGAAGGCAGACAATTATTCCGCTATTCTTTAAATGGAGATAAATGGACCGAGCCTGGCATTAATGTGGATACTTCCAAACAGGAAGATCTGTTTCCATTGCCGTTTCAGAAAGAAGGAATGCAGATCGACAGGTCATTGTTTGGCGAAGAAGAAAAAATAAAGCAGGTGAAAGAATCCTATACTTCGCTAACAGCCGATTCTATATCATCTACCGGGTTGAAAGATGTGGTTGTTCGCTCAAGAGTGGTGGCACCCAAACAACAGGTAAACGACAGGTATACCAAAGGACTATTCAACAGTATGGGCTCAGCAAAAACACTGGATCTGATCAATGAACCACCTAATCCGGGTGGAAATATTCTGGATTATTTGCAGGGACAGGTGCCTGGCTTACTGATCAGTATAGGAATGAATGGTGAATATTCAATACAATCCAGCCGTGTGTTATCACTAACCATGATGCCACCTGTTCGTTTGTTTTTAAATGAGCAACCGGTAACCATTGATTATTATAAAGGTATCAGGGCCACTGATGTTGCCTTGGTAAAATTCTATCCTCCTGGTATGGGTGGGGCATTGCCAAATGTGGGAATAGGTGCCGCATTGGTTATTTATACAAAGAAACCAACCGATGTTAAAGATTCAGAGATCGGTGCAATGAGCCAGTTTTATTATTACGGTTATATGGCGTCAAAAGATTTTTCCGTTGATTACCTGCAGAAGAATGCTTCTGCTGTTTCAAAGCGTAACACGATATATTGGAATCCTAATCTGCTGGCCGAAGAAGGGCAACCCTCGCTGTATAAGATCCGGTTCAAGAACTCCGAAACAGCCAAAAGAATGAAAATAGTGGTAGAGGGCTTTACACTGGATGGAAGGTTATTACATTATGAAAAGATGATCGAATAGATCTCTGCGGTAACTCTGCATCTCCCTGCCACTGCGGAGAAAAGGAGGTTGTATGAAAATAATCCAGTTTTTTTTCACCGCGGAGACGCAGAGGTGCAGTGCCTACGCATAGAAAAATGCACACATGACCAAGATCAGCTATTATCTCGCCGAATTATGGGAAGTTTACAATTGAATGGTTAAACATCATTCAATCAGTCATTCATCCGCTCATTCTATCATTGGCTTAATGTTCGTTCCTAAATTATTCAACACACTCAAAACCTATAACCGCCAGCAATTTGGTAAGGACCTGATGGCGGGTTTGATCGTAGGTATTGTGGCTTTGCCACTGGCGATTGCTTTTGCTATTGCATCCGGTGTATCTCCTGAGAAGGGTTTGTATACGGCGATCATTGCGGGTTTTATCATCTCGGCTTTAGGTGGCAGCCGTGTGCAGATTGGAGGTCCTACAGGTGCTTTCATCGTGATCGTTTATGGGATCGTGCAGACTTATGGTGTAAATGGGTTGATCATAGCCACCTTTATGGCAGGCATCATGCTGATAGGGATGGGGTTTGCCAGATTGGGTTCGGTGATCAAATTTATTCCGCATCCACTGATCGTAGGGTTTACCAGTGGTATTGCTTTACTGATCTTTTCTTCGCAGATCAAAGATTTTTTTGGGTTACAGATGGGAGTGGTGCCCGCCGATTTTATAGATAAATGGAAAGGCTATTTTGAACATCTAGGTTCTGTAAATTGGGAAGTTGCGATGGTAGCCATCGTTACTGTTGTTATCATATTATTTTGGCCAAGGGTTACGCATAAGATCCCAGGTTCATTGATCGCAATACTGGCAACTACTGCAGCCGTTAACCTTTTGCACTTACCCGTTGAAACGATCGGCAGCCGTTTTGGAAAAATTCCGTCTTCACTACCTTCGCCGGTTATGCCCCATCTGGATCTGGCGATCATCAAGAACCTTATCCAACCCGCATTTACCATTGCTTTATTAGGAGGAATTGAATCGCTTTTATCAGCAGTTGTTTCGGATGGGATGATAGGTGGGCGGCATAAATCCAATATGGAACTGATTGCACAAGGGGTGGCCAATATTTTTTCTTCTCTTTTTGGCGGGATCCCGGCAACAGGGGCGATCGCCAGAACGGTTACCAATGTAAAGAATGGAGGACGTACACCGGTAGCAGGTATGGTACATGCGGTCGTTTTATTTCTCATAATGGTGTTTGTTGGCAAATGGGCTGCATTGATACCGATGGCTACCCTTGCCGGTATATTGGTAATAGTGGCATACAATATGAGTGAGTGGGAAAGTTTTGTGGCCGTTTTAAAAGGGCCTCGCAGCGACAGTGCCGTATTGATCACCACCTTTCTGTTAACCGTGATCGTTGATCTTACTGTGGCCATTGAAATAGGCATGGTGCTCGCTGTATTCCTGTTTATGCGTAACATGATCAAAGTAAGTGAAGTGAGCATGCTTACCCATCAACTCGATGATGCCGGCAATACTACAGACAAAGAGGGGATCAATAATTTTATCATCCCCAAAGAAGTAGAAGTGTTTGAGATCAGTGGCCCATTGTTCTTTGGTGCTGCTTATAAGTTCAAAGATTCTATCAAATTCATTGAGAAAAAACCGAAAGTACTTATTATCCGGATGCGGTATGTACCCATCATTGATGCAACAGGAATCAGCAGTATCAAAGATGTATATAAGGAAACCAGACACATGGGAATAAAACTGATCCTTTCAGAAGTAAATAACGAAAAAGTATTGGAAGAACTTCGCAAATCCCGGTTGGTCTTTGCCATTGGTAAAGCCAATGTTACCGGCACTTTTGAAGAAGCTCTGGATAGAAGCCTGCAAGTGATTAATGATCAAAAGAACGGTTGATCATATTGTATTGGTAAGACTTTCGTAAACTAATAAGGGGCATTGCCCCTTATTAGTTTTATGACATGATTAGTTTTTATTTCAACGGAACAACAAATGATAGGGTATTACTTCCTTTTACAGCCAGACTGGGAAACAAATAATTTCCCGAGATCGGATTGTCATAGGCATCATCTACATAGCCGTCGCCATAGGCTTTAATATATACTGTTTGACCGGGTGTAAAACCGTTCGATGTAAACCAGTTCAATTCATAACCTGAATTAATTGCCTGTTCTGGTGCACCGGAAAATTTTTGTTTATCAGTAACCAGATAATTGGCTGCATCTACATTGGGGCTATCACTAAAGAAAAATCTTACTGCTTTGCTCTTACCTGTTGTATTCGTAAAAACAGGGTCAATATGCACACCGTTCTGCGCTATCCCGGCATTGATCAGGGAAGCAATGGCCGGGTTACTGTCCCAATTGGCTATCCGCAGCGATTGTATCTCAATTGTGGAAAGTGCATTCACGGGAATATGTTTGGCGATAAGTGTTGTTGCATGATTTACTGCTTCATGATTTACTCCCATCAGTTTGCCGGTGCCATAGCCTGTTTTTGCATAACTGATATCATAAGTGCCGTAAGGGATTGAGTCTAAAGTCCATTTGCCATCCGCAGTTGTTTGTGTATTCACAGAACTGTTATCAATACTAAGGGTAACACCGCTGTTATCAGTTAGTAACTTTCCATCCGCATCATAGAGTTTGATGGTGCCGGTTATATTGCCTCGTTTGTTGGCAGCTTGAACCAGATCGGGTACTACGATCGCATGTTGCGGACTGTTTTTACTACAGGCTGCGATCAGCAAAATCGCAATGACGAATGCTTTTTTCATAAAATGGCAGTTGGGTTTGTTTACGACACAATAAAAATAGGAGAATTTTGAAACTAAATCCGGTGTTCCCCTATTTTGAGTGGGTAGTAAGTATTTTTCGTATGCCCCACCCTAATCCCACACCCACTCCGGAAAAAAGAAAAGCCGCGATCATGTACAGTATCAATTCAAAGGGCCATAAATTATGATCAGAAGGGTTCATGAAAATATCTATGATGATCTTGAGAATAATAGCCAATATAAAGCCACCCGCTATGGTAAAGAAAATGATCTTATTCTTGTCTTTGATTTGAAAAGCCGCATAAGTTGCCAGCAGAAATACCAGCACTTCTGAAATGATGGTAAACATTCCCTGGCTGAAACTGTGGTAGCTTACAAACCAGATGGGTAAACCTGCAGCCAACGTAGCCAATAGAAAAAGTCTTTTTTCGTTGAAAGGTTTCAGCATGTTTAAAATTACATTTTTATTCTTTTGACAATATGATATTGTAGTTGCCTATTATTAGATTTCCTGCCCGGATAAAGCTTATGACGGGAAATTTCTGCTTTATTGCCCAGTCTCTCCAGTATGTATCCTTCATAGCCGGATCATCTTCAAAAGCCATTTGAATATTGTAGGGTTCATATCCTTTTTCAACAATCTGGATATGGATATGCTGCGGAATAAAACGGCCCTCATATTTAATGGGATAGGTGCCAGGATGAATGGTCTTAAAACTATATTTTCCTTCCTTGTCAGTGATCACATAACCCCAAAGTCTTGGATCCGGTTCGTTCATTCTTTTGGAAGCAGCGTCGGTAGGCGCGTAGTAGCCTTTGGTATCTGTATGAAAGATAAAGAGCTTTATATTTTTGAGAGGACTGCCTTTTGCATCTTTCACAGTTCCTGAAACCGTAATCAGTTGTCCTGCTTCATTCGGTGGCGGAATATGAATGTTTGAAAAAAGAGAATGAGCTGATAAAAATGCCCTGATCTCTTTACGTTCCGCAATCGTCAATTGCAAGTAGTGTTCTGATACCAGAAAAGAGAGTTTTTCGTATTGATGGTGATCAGTTGGGTTGGACAGGAATGCTTTTTCGAGTTGGGCTATCCGGTGTTGAAATGTTTGCGCATATCCGTAAATAGAAAACAATGTCAGTGTGTAAATGACAAGGAAGCATACTGATTTTTTCATAGTAATATTTTTTTCGTTCTTCTCTTAACGAAATATTGTTATCTGTTTTCCTGCTAAGGGTTTATTCTTTTAAATTAACAAAAAAGCCCTGACAGTATTGCCAAGGCTTTTCAAAAAGGGTTGAGCGGTAATTACAGATCAAAAACAATGCCCTGTGCCAGCGGCAGTTTATCACTCCAGTTAATGGTATTGGTTTGTCTGCGCATGTAGGCTTTCCAGGCATCACTGCCACTTTCGCGGCCACCACCGGTTTCTTTTTCGCCGCCAAATGCACCGCCAATCTCTGCACCGCTGGTGCCAATGTTTACATTGGCAATTCCGCAATCACTGCCGGCATGCGAAAGGAATAATTCTGCTTCGCGCATATTCACCGTCATGATAGAAGAGGAGAGGCCCTGAGGTACACCATTCTGTAAAGCAATGGCTTCATCAAGGGTCTTGTATTTCATCAGGTATAAAATGGGAGCAAAGGTTTCATGTTGTACAATGGCCATTTCATTTTTTGCTTCTGCAATACAAGGTTTTACATAACAACCACTTTCATATCCCTTTCCTTCCAATACACCACCTTCAACGATAAAACTTCCGCCAGCTTGTTTGCATTGTTCAATTGAATGCTGGTACATCTTCACAGCATCCTTATCTATTAATGGTCCCACATGGTTATGCGTATCCAAAGGGTCGCCGATACGAAGCTGCCCGTAGGCTTTTATTAATTTGGCTTTGAATGTTTCGTAAACATTCTCGTGTATAATGAGCCTGCGTGTAGTGGTGCAACGTTGTCCTGCAGTACCTACTGCCCCAAACACAGAGCCGATCAAAGCCATATCAAGATCGGCATCTTTGGAAATAATGATCGCATTGTTACCACCCAATTCCAGGATGCTTTTACCCAAACGTGCAGCCACTGCAGCGCTTAAGGCCTTACCCATTCTGGTAGAACCGGTAGCAGATATGAGGGGGATACGTGTATCGTTGCTTAACCATTCGCCCACTTCACGTCCGCCCTGTAACAATCCGTTCACACCTTCCGGTACATTATTTTTGGTAAATACTTCAGCAACTATATTTTGAACAGCAATGCCACATAGTGGTGTTTTTTCACTGGGTTTCCAGATGGTCACATTTCCACATACCCAGGCCAAAGCACTGTTCCAGCTCCAAACAGCAACAGGGAAATTGAAAGCGGAGATAATACCCACAATACCTAAGGGATGCCACTGCTCATACATACGATGAGAAGGTCTTTCACTGTGCATGGTTAAACCATATAACTGTCTGGAAAGCCCTACTGCAAAATCGCAGATATCGATCATTTCCTGAACCTCGCCGTAACCTTCCTGCAAACTCTTACCCATTTCATAGCTCACCAGTTTTCCGAGGGCTTCTTTATTTGCGCGTAAAGCATCACCCACCTGTCTTACGATCTCTCCCCGTTTTGGTGCCGGCCAAGTGCGCCATACTAAATAAGCTTCCTGTGCTTTTGAGATCAGCGTTTCATAAGATGTTTTGTCGGCGGTAGCCACAGTGCCTATTTCTTTGCCATCAACAGGCGAGAAAGAACTGATTTTATCACCCTTACTGTTTATCCATTCAATACCGGTAGAAACCCCGGCACTATGTTCCTTAATACCAAGTTGTTTGAGGAATTCCATAAAGATAATTTTGGCAAAAATACCCCCTAACCCCCTAAAGGGGGAATAAAATTATTTATTAAATGAAATCTGGTCGAATAAAATTGTATTGTTTGCGACTTAAGAGAGTTTGGCAAAACTTCCCTTCAGGGGGCCGGGAGGTAAAAAGGTATTACCGTGGCTGGGAACAACCTGGTAATACCTCTTTTCAAAACCTTGCATGAAACATTTATGAAAAATGATCCCTGTAAAACTATTTATTGTTCCAACGTTGTTGAAAATATATAGGCGAGATGCCTGTTTGTATCGGGGAAATTAACGGGTTTTAGAAAGCATTAACAGCTGATCGTATACACTGCTGTAACTACTGCCGATCGGGATCTCTTTTCCGGCTATCCAGAGTTTGGTTTTACTGAATTTTTCTATGCGGTTAAGCGGTACAATAAAAGAGCGGTGTACCCTTACGAAATCGCGGGGTGGTAATTTTTCCTGAATGCTTTTGAGCGTCATGAGAGTGAGAACCGGATTGGGTTTGATATAGATCTTGATATAATCATCCAATGCTTCTATCAACTCAATGTCTTTGAGGTTGATCTTCATGATCTCGTAATTCACTTTTACGAAGATGGAATTCAGCTGCAGTTCCTGTGAACTTAAGAACTCTAAATATTCATTGGCCTTATAACAGGCTTTCAGAAAACGGTCGTATTCAAAGGGTTTCAGCAGGTAATCTACTGCATCAACATTAAATCCCTCCGCAGCAAAATCTTTATAGGCAGTAGTAAAGATCACCGGTGGTTTTTCTGTCAGGTTCTTATAGAACTGCATACCATTGATATCAGGCATCTGTATATCCAGAAACAGCAGGTCTACATTATTATGCTGCAGATAAGCTTTCGCTTCATCTGTATTTGTGAAGGTTTTTTCAAGCTTCAGGAATGATATCTTCCCGCAATATTCATTGATCAATTGCAGTGCTAACGGCTCATCATCTATTGCTATACAACGTATCATCAGGTTATGATCTCTAAGTGAACTGAATAATAATTGTCTTTTTGTGTAGTACTCAATGTATGCTTACCAGGGTACATCAGCTCCAATCTTCGTTTTACATTATTGATGCCGATACCGGTGTTTTCCATCAGGTTATTCTCAGAAGGTACGATATAATTTACTGTTGAAAAAATCACTTTGTTGCCGTCTGTTTTGATCTGAATATCAATACTGGAGGATTCTTTGGTACTTACTCCGTATTTGAATGCATTCTCTACAAAAGGAATGAACAGTAAAGGTGCGATGAGCAGGGTTTCAAGTTCTCCATCTGTTGAAAAATTCAGCGCTACTTTGTCGGTAAGCCGCACCTTCTGCAGATCTATAAAATTATGGATAAAATCCACTTCGTTGGAAAGGGGCACCAGGTCGCGCTGCGTCTCGGTAAGAATATACCGCATAATGGCAGATAACTTCATTACAGCCGGTGCGGTCTTTTCACTCCTAACTACGGCCAGTGAATAAATATTATTCAATGTATTAAAAAAGAAATGTGGGTTTACCTGCGATTTCAAAAAAGAAAGTTCTGTATTCAGCTTTTCATTCTCCGTTTCTTTTCTGGTTTGCTCAGTTTGCAGCCAACGCTGGATCACCGAGATACAGGTACCTACTGTAAAGATCAAAAGGAACAAAACAGTGTTATAGGGATCGGCACCTGAACGGTTTCCGCCACGCATCATACCGGGAAAATGTTTTTTGCCTATATAAGCAGGATTACGGATATACTCGCGGTTATTGGGATTGAATACTTCCGGTTCTGATATCAGTGTAGCGATCTGTCTGGGTATATACAGAAAAAAGAAGAGGCTTGCCACAATCGACAATACATACCATAACCATTTTTCATTGGCAAGAAATTTAGGGATCAGTACTAAGGTATTCAGGTAATAGAACAATACCAGAAATACATTATTGCAGATGATGGCTGCCAACTGATGGTCGCTCAGGCTAAACTCACGCATGCGCGGGAAGAATACCAGATAGGGAAGTGTAAAAAAGCATACCCAAGCAGCCATGTGGGCAATGATGGTGACGATCTTCTTATTATTCTTGTATGGCAAGTAAGCGTGTTTTAATGAATGAATTTAGAAATTAATTACATATTTAGTCCAGATACTTTGTTCTTTAAACCGGCTGTCGGAAGCATCAAAACTTGGTGCATTTGCCCTGCCGGCTCCGCTATTTCCACCACCGCCCCCTCTTCCTCCGCCACTTCCCCCTCTGCCGATACTCCCTCCGGAAGGTACACTGGCTACTGCAGCAGATGATGGTATTTCAATGCCATTGATCTTCCAGCCAATACCCAGCGGTTTTCCATTCAACGAAGCCTGTGGGCCTATGAAACGTAATGGTACCTGGTATTCTATATAAAAATTATTGGCTTGGTCCCAGTCAAAAGCAACATTCACCCCGTTTTCTACAACGATCATCTGTTGTTTATCTTCCTGGTCTTCAAACCCAAAAGTTTTTAATAAGATCATGGTTGCAGCCAGATTATCCCTCATTTCTTTCATGTCAGGTCCCTGACCGCCACCACCCTGGTCTTCACCTCGGGGAGCCCTTCCTCCACCACCACGTCCTCCAAAACCGCCACCGCCTTCTTTCTTTATGGGAAACTCAATGCCGGTTCCTTCTTTTCTCTTTCCTTTTTTATCTATGTACAGGTTCATCCCCTGCATCATTAATTTCATCTGTGTTCTCTGATCGCTCACTTTCATGGCCAGGTAAATATTATTGGCATCGTGATCAATCGAATAGGCGATACCTGTTTCTTTATCCACTTCAAACTTATCTGCTTTCCATTCACTGGTATTGCCGTCTACCACATGTGTGATTTTTGCAGTGGTGTCATTCAAGTGTAACCCGTTAGCCATGCTTTTGGTAGCGAAAAGACATACCACCGGTAGGATAGTGATCATAGTAAAGTGTCTCATGTGCAAGTAGTTTGTACCAAATCTATTGTTCCCCGCGAAGCTTATAAAAGAAAATGGGTGAAAAGGGGGGTGGTGTCGGTGAAAAGATGCTGGAAGTATTGGGTATTTTGAAATTTTGGAATTGGGAAATTTTGGAATTTTTTGGAGACAGTTGTATTAAGAATTTTCCGAATTTATTTGAATCTGTTGGATTTCGCTGTTTTGTGAGATGCAGTGAAAATGGCTGTCAGTTCCCTGGCTTCATTTAATAACGGTGTAACAAGATGTGAGTCTGCATTTCCTGTTTCTATAATAATATTCAGCCAGAAATAGGTTTCGTCTGCTTCTTCTTCAACAACACCCAGTTTAGAAATAAACTCTGCAAAACTTCTTGCCCTGCATGACGCACGATAATTTGCCGCAATGGAACTTGCCGATCTTCCCAACTGATTAGCAATGATATGCGCACTTCTGCGATTTGGCAACTGGTCAACGAAATTTAAAATATCAACAGCAAATTGTCGCGTCCTGTTTTTTAACTCCTTCTCAGTCATGGAAATGAAATTGTATTCAATTCCAAAATTCCAAATTTTCAAAATTCCAAAATCAGGTATTTACCGCAATTTCCCAATTCCAAAATTTCCCAATTACCAAGCCGCTCCCTTCGCAACCAACTCAGAATACAAATGCTGTACCAATCCATCTGCCAGACCAATTTTGGGTACGTAGATCTCGTCGGTGTCTGACCAGCGCATAACGTTGATATAGATCTGAAGAGCCGGTACAATTACGTC
>CANGOX010000060.1 GCA_947455605.1 Chitinophagaceae bacterium | reverse complement strand
GTTACCATTTTAGTCTACATAACCATGTACACCTGTTTCAGGTATATCAAGGCCAGCTATTTCATCAGCTTCTTTGCTTCTTAAAGGAATTACCTTATTCAGCAGTTTGAAGAAGAAAAACATTACAATAAATACAAAAACAAAGCAGGTTAAGGTACCGATACACTGCGCAAGAAATTGTTTTGTGTCTCCATAGAACAATCCTTTTACCGGTCCGGCAACACCATTCCAGCCGTCTCCATAAGAGCCATCGGCAAATAATCCCAACGAAAGAACACCCCATGCACCATTTACTCCGTGCACGGCAACTGCTCCAACAGGATCATCGATCTTTAATTTAGAATCGATGAAATTATAGGCCAGAATAACCAGAATACCGGCAATGGCTCCAATGATCACTGCAGATAAAGAAGTTACAAAAGCACAAGGTGCAGTTATAGCCACCAGACCTGCCAGCATACCATTGGCGATCATACCAGGATCTGCTTTTCCTCCTTTGATATACATGAAGAAAAGGGCAGCTAACGCACCTGCACCACCTGCCAGCATGGTATTTACTGCTACCACAGCAATGCGTAAATCGCCACCAGCTAGCGTTGAACCGGGGTTAAATCCGAACCAGCCAAAGGCGAGAATGAATGTACCAATGATAGCCATAGGAATATTATGACCGGGGATTGTGTTTACCGTACCATCTTTACCGTACTTGCCATAACGTGGCCCGATAACGATAGCACCAGCTAGGGCTGCAACACCTCCCACCATATGTACAACAGAAGAACCTGCAAAGTCAACATGTCCATGACCTAATCCGAAATTAGATCCCAGCATGGCTAACCAGCCACCTCCCCATACCCAGTTACCAAACAGCGGGTATACAAACATTGAGATGAAGAATCCATAGACAACGAAAGATTTTAAAGTCCATCTTTCCGCCATAGAACCTGTAGGGATGGTTGCAGTTGTATCCATGAATACCATCTGGAACAGGAAGAGGGTGTATATGCCTACATCATAATATTTGCTGCTCAGGAAATAGCCAGCGGTACCGGCAATTCCAAAATCATGACCAAATAAATGAATGATGTATTCATGAGGGATCACACCTGCAGAACCGCCCAGGTTAGCTACATTCAATGCGCCTCCAAACATAATGGCAAAACCACAGATCCAGAAGCCGACCATTCCGATGGCATAGATCAGGAAGTTCATACACATAGTGTGGGCCACATTCTTTTTCTGTGTAAAGCCTGTTTCTACCATGGCAAAACCCGCTTGCATAAACATGACAAGGAATCCTGCGATCAGGGTCCACATAATATTGATGGCGATCTTATTATGGCCATCTGCATTACCGATCGTTGTAACAGCTGTTGCGAGTTTGTTAACACTTGCGCTAACGCCGGCAACGGTGCTGTCTGT
Organism: Chitinophagaceae bacterium; assembly: GCA_947455605.1. Classification (GTDB taxonomy): domain Bacteria; phylum Bacteroidota; class Bacteroidia; order Chitinophagales; family Chitinophagaceae; genus Sediminibacterium. The sequence goes on along the minus strand of CANGOX010000060.1, from coordinate 20,288 downwards.
TGCTTTTGATAAGGTGTCAACCACTTTTACAGCGGTGGTGTCAATGTCACCAAATGTACCTGTTTTAGCTCCTGTTGGATCCTGTGCATACATGCCAACGGGAATTGCCATACAGAACATCAGCAGCATCATCAATGCCGGCATAAAGAACTTATGCTTTAGCTTGTTAGAGAATTTCTTCATGTTGTTGGGTTTTGGTTATGAATGGGGGTGTTAGAATTTGTAAACGGCAGCCAGGATGAAACTCGCTGTACTTTTTGTTCCTCCTCCTGTACCTTTAGTAAAAATGGCATTAGCTGCATTGTCGAGTCTCAGTTCAGGGATAATGGTCAGGTTATCCACTTTTACATTACCGGAAAGTGTTGTGGCAAAAACACTTTTGCCGCCTGCCAGTAAGGGAGATAATTTTCTATCGTCAAAATAATCGGCACGTAAAGTGAGTCCGAATAATTTGGTAGGATCGTAGTTGAAATATACTGCATGACTTTTCCAGCTGGAATTGGTGGTGCCGATCTTACTTGTGTTCAGACTTCCGTCATACACTATACTTAACTGATCAGTTACTGTACCATTCACAACCAGGTTAAACTGGCTTAATCCGGTACCGCCCTGAAAATTCAGGTAGGCTTTCAGTTTGTCATTACTGGTTCCCGTACTGAATTGTGCGAGTAACACTTTGGTAGAGTTTGGTGCACTAACATAATCCGTAGGATTGGCAACACCCAGCATCAGGGCGCTTTTGCCACCTAATGAGATGTCTGCTTTTAAACCTGTGTGAAAGAAGGGGCCGTACGAGAATCCGTATGACATGCTGTAATTCCTGTTTGCATAAGCATCCAGTAGTTCCCAGCCAACATGCGTTGCCCATTTACCGATGGTGAATTTCACCTTATCGGAAGGAGCATAACTTACATACGCCTGTTTAACGGCAGTAAGTGTGGTTCCAATGTCGTTGTAGGAAAATTCCTGGGCTCTTTTGCCAAAACCAAAATCAGCGGTGGCCGATACTTTGCCAACGGTATGATCCACTTTCAGTGAAGCCATACCTAATTCGAAAGAGTTTACTGAATTGGTAAAACTTGTCAGGTTGTTGGTACCTGTTTTGGGATCATTGAAGTTGTAACGGTAATAAGCATCTACCGATCCGGTAAACGTGGTAGTGGCTTTTTTACTGGAATCCGTTTGGGCGTTAGCCGAAAGGAGGCTCAAAATTCCAATACTTGCTGCTGAAATTTTCTTTAACATTGCAATGGGTTTTATGATTAACAAATAGGTACAGCCTTTAAACTTGGTCAGAAGTTTATTCAAATGGCTGTACCTTATTTTTTTGATGAAGGTCGCATCGCGTGTATAGCCTAAACCTGGTCAGAGGTTTCTTCGTTAGTAGTTTGCTATACCCGCTTATGTATGTGATCGATCCAGTCTATATATATCTTAGGCGTGTTGCGGTGTTCTGCCGTATTTTTCATCATGCTGAGAAGCATCCAGTCCCTGCTCTTCTTCTTCAGAACTAACCCTTAACGGGAGGATCGCATCAATGAATTTGAATATGGCATATGAAACCACGAAACTGTATGTAACAACGATCAATAAAGCTTTTACCTGGATAAGCAGGAAAGAGGCATTGCCATAGAAGAGCCCGTCTGCACCGGCACTGTTAACCGTTTTAGTGGCGAAGATTCCGGTCATTAACATACCCACCATTCCGCCTAAACCATGACAGGGAAATACATCCAGTGTATCATCAAGGGTTGATTTGCTTTTGTAATAAACAGCCAGGTTAGAGATAATGGCAGCGATCACCCCAATAAAGATACTTTGTGGGATAGCTACAAAACCTGCAGCAGGTGTAATGGCCACAAGACCCACAACTGCACCGATACAGAAACCAAGAACAGAAGGTTTTTTGCCGCGTATCACATCAAAGAACATCCATGAAAGACCGGCTGCAGCTGCAGCGGTGTTAGTAGTTCCAAATGCAGAAACTGATAAGGCATTGGCGCCCAGTGCTGAGCCCGCATTAAAGCCAAACCAGCCAAACCAAAGTAAACCGGTACCGATCAATACATAGGGAATATTGGCAGGAGGGATCTCCTGGTTCTCGATATGAGCTTTACGGCGTTTTAATACCAGTGCACCGGCTAATGCGGCACAACCGGCAGAAATATGTACCACGGTACCTCCGGCAAAATCCAAAGCGCCCATTTTAAACAGGAATCCTTCAGGATGCCAGGTCCAGTGTGCTATAGGTGCATATACCAAAAGACTGAAAAGCGCAATAAAGAGGATATAAGCGGTAAAGCGGATCCTTTCGGCTACGGCTCCCACTACCAGACCAGGTGTGATTATAGCGAACATTAATTGAAATAAGGCAAATAAAGCCAGCGGAATCGTTGGTGCCAGACTCCAGGGAGCGCCGGAGTTGACCCCTTTAAAGAAAAGGTGTGTCATCGGGTTTCCGATAAAACCTCCGATTGAATCTCCAAAACAAAGGCTATAACCTACAAATACCCATAAAATACTTACTACTCCTGCTGCCACCACACTTTTGATCATGGTAGAGATCACGTTTTTTCTGTGAACCATACCACCATAAAAGAAAGCCAGACCCGGTGTCATCAGGAAAACAAGGGCGGTTGCCACAAGAATCCACGCGATATCGGCGGCGCTGTATTTTCCACCATCATTGAAACTTGGGAAAGAGGGAACAAACAAAGCTGCAATGGCCACAGCTACAAGAACTAAGAAAGGAGCAAATTGTTTTACCGTTGACTTCGACATAGTACTAAATAGATATTAAATAATTATGTAATAATTAATTATAAATCTAAATTAGCAATAAAAAATCAAAAAATTGATAAAATAATTAACATTTTAAATATTTCAATATGTATCACAACGATGAATCAATTGTATTAATATTATTTTAATCTTTTTGCCATTATTTTGAATAAATATAAAAGCCATTCACTTGAGATGAATGGCTTTTATTAACTATTAAGGATATATCATTAGATACTTATCAAATAGCTTTTGTCCTTCGATTCGAGTACGGAACTGCCCATTAAATACTCATCTACTTTACGGGCGCATTCCCTTCCTTCGCTGATAGCCCAAACAACCAATGACTGGCCTCTGCGCATATCTCCGGCAGTAAAGATCTTGGGGATATTGGTCTGAAAGGATTGCTCTGTGGCTTTTACGTTTCCTCTTTCATCCAGGTCCACATCCAGTTGTTTGATCAGGCCCTCATGTTGCGGATGTACAAATCCCATGGCTAATAATGCCAGTTCGCATGGGATCTCTCTTTCTGAACCTTCCTTTTCAATAAAAGATGCCGGTCCGCCGCCTTCCGGGGTCTTCCATTCCAGGTCAACCACCCGTAATGCTTTTAAATGTCCCTGCTCATCGCCGATAAAGGCTTTGGTTGAAATAGCCCAATGTCTGTTGGCACCTTCTTCATGCGAAGAAGTGGTTTTCAGGGTCATGGGGTAGGTGGGCCATGGCATTAAGGACGTTCTTCCCTCCGGTGGTTTAGGCATCAATTCAAACTGGGTTACCGAAGCGGCACCGTGACGGTTGGATGTTCCCACACAATCACTTCCCGTATCACCGCCACCGATCACTACCACATTTTTGGCGGTAGCAAAAAGTTCTTCGCCCTCAACCGGCTTTTCGCTTACTCTTTTATTCTGTTGTTTCAGGAATTCCATCGCGAAATAAACACCTTTCAGTTCGCGGCCGGGAATAGTAAGATTTCTTGGAACGGTAGAACCACCGGCCAATACTACTGCATGACTTTCTCTTAACAGATCATTAATACTGGTATTCACTCCAACATTGGCATTGCATTTAAACACCACACCTTCTTCTTCCATCAACGACACTCTTCTTTCTACCACCCATTTTTCTAATTTAAAATCGGGGATGCCATAACGTAATAATCCACCGGGTGCATCGTCTCTTTCGTAAACGGTAACACTATGTCCGGCATAATTCAATTGCGCGGCAACGGCCAGTCCGGCAGGGCCTGATCCCACAACGGCTACTTTTTTACCGGTTCGCAGATTGGGGTTGCGTGCTTTTACAAAGCCTTTATCAAATGCGATCTCGATAATATGTTTTTCGATCTCTTCAATGGCAACGGGTGGTTGATTGATCCCTAACACACAGGCGCTTTCGCAGGGTGCCGGACAGATACGTCCGGTGAACTCCGGAAAATTATTGGTGGCACTTAAGATCTCGTAAGCTTCTTCCCAACTCTTGCGGTATACAGCATCGTTAAATTCAGGAATGATATTTCCTAAAGGGCAACCGCTATGACAAAAGGGGACACCGCAATTCATGCAACGTGCAGATTGCTGGTTGAGTTTTTCTTCGGGGAATTTCTCAACGAATTCTTTGTAATCGTTCACACGCTCTTTCGCCGGACGCTTAGATGGCATCTCTCTCGTGAATTCTATAAAACCTGTTGGTTTACCCATGGGGTTTAGTAGTTTATTGGTTTACTTGTTGATTAGTTTACTGGGTTCTTCCCTTACACTTTTAGCTTTTGACCTTTGACTTTTGACTTTTCTCCGCCAATGCTTTCTTATAGTCTTTCGGAAATACTTTGATGAAATTCTTGAGCTGGTTCTCAAAATCATTCAACACAAATTTTGCCACACTGCTTTCTGTGTAGGCATAATGTTTGGTGATCATATCGTTGAGCAGTAGTGCATCTTCCTGGTTTAAAGGATCGAGGTCAACCATTTCTTTGTTGCATAAGGTTTCGAAAGCTCCGTTCACATCATATACATAAGCAATACCACCACTCATACCTGCTGCAAAGTTTCTTCCGGTGCTACCCAGAATTACTGCGGTACCGCCGGTCATGTATTCACAACCATGATCGCCAACGCCTTCTGCCACTACACTGGCACCTGAATTTCTTACGGCAAAACGTTCACCTGCTTTTCCACGAATAAATGCTTCACCGGAGGTGGCACCATAAAAGGCAACGTTTCCGATAATGATATTTTCTTCGGGAATAAAGGAAGCCTGTTTGGACGGATACACGATCAGCTTAGCGCCGCTTAATCCCTTTCCAAAATAATCATTCGCATCTCCTTCCAGTTCCAGGGTAACACCTTTGGTATTGAAGGCGCCAAAGCTTTGTCCTGCTGTTCCTGTGAAATTGAAATGAAGGGTATCTTCCGGTAATCCTTCTGCCTTATAGATCTTGGTGATCTCGTTGGATAAGATCGTGCCGGCAGTGCGGTCTGTATTTTTTATCGGGAAAGATGCAGTTACTCTTTGTTTCTTATCCAAAGCCGGTTGTGCTGCTTTCAACAATTGCCAATCCAGTACTTCTGCAATACCATGATCCTGTTCTTCCTGTTTGTATAAACCGGTATCATCAGAAGCCGGTTCTTTATAGAGTACTGCAGACAGATCGAGTGTTGCATATTTCCAATGAGTGATATCATCTCTCATTTCGAGAGAATCTACCTGACCGATCATCTCATTGATGGTTCTGTAACCCAGTTCTGCCATGATCTCTCTTAATTCCTGTGTAATGAATTTGAAGAAATTTACCACATGATCCGGATCGCCGGTAAAACGTTTACGTAATTCAGGGTCTTGTGTGGCAACGCCCACCGGACAGGTATTCATGTGGCATTTACGCATCATGATACATCCTTCAACGATCAGCGCTGCCGTAGCTACGCCCCATTCTTCTGCCCCTAATAAAGCAGCAATGGCAATATCACGGCCGGTCTTCATTTGTCCATCGGCCTGAACCACTACGCGGCTGCGTAATTTATTTTTAACCAGTGTTTGATGGGTTTCTGCCAAACCTAATTCCCAAGGCAAGCCTGCATGTTTGATAGAGCTGATAGGAGAGGCGCCGGTACCACCATCAAAACCGGAGATCAAAACAACATCTGCTTTGGCTTTGGCAACACCTGCTGCAATGGTGCCAACACCTGCTTTAGAAACCAGCTTCACATTGATACGTGCTGCGCGGTTTGCATTTTTCAGATCGAAGATCAATTGTGCGAGATCTTCAATAGAATAAATATCGTGATGGGGTGGCGGAGAGATCAGGCCCACACCCGGTGTAGCATGTCTGGTTCTTCCGATCCAGTCATCCACTTTATGTCCGGGCAATTGTCCGCCCTCACCGGGTTTTGCACCCTGTGCCATTTTGATCTGTAATTCATCTGCTTCGGTGAGGTAATAACTGGTTACACCAAAACGTGCAGACGCTACCTGTTTGATGGCAGAACGCATCAGATCGCCATTGGGTAATCTTTCGTAACGTTTTTCATCTTCACCACCTTCACCGGTATTGCTTTTTCCACCTAAGCGGTTCATTGCGATAGCCAGTGTTGTATGGGCTTCCCATGAAATGGAACCGAACGACATAGCGCCTGTGGCAAAACGTTTGTAAATATTTTCAGCGGCTTCAACTTCCTCTATGGAAATAGAAGGACGGTTACGTGCAAAGCGGAACTGGCTGCGGAGAGTGCAGGCTTTCTCGCTCTGATCGTTTACGAGTTTTGAATATTTTTTGAAGCTGCTATAGTCATTCATTTTGGTTGCATACTGCAATAAGTGAATGGTTTGCGGATTGAACAAATGGAATTCTCCTTTGCGTTTCCATTGATAGATACCGCCCACAGGCAACCTGTCTACCGGAATATCTTTTTTGCTGAATGCGAAGTAATGTTTGGCCAATACTTCTTTTGCGATCTCATCGAGCCCCATTCCCTGAATGCGTGAAGTAGCGCCGGTGAAATAAGGGTCCACTACCGTTTTATTCAAACCGATGATCTCGAAGATCTGTGCACCCTGGTAAGATTGCAAAGTTGAGATCCCCATTTTAGAGAATACTTTCAGCAATCCTTCATTCACGGCTTTTACATAATTCTTTTTCAGGTATTCTGCATCCAGATCTGATTGCAGTCTGCCAGCGAGTTTCATATCGCGGATAGAAGATAATGCGAGATATGGATTGATGGCTGTGGCACCAAAGCCTAATAAGCAGGCGAAATGATGTACTTCCCAAACATCTCCGGCTTCTACAATGATACCTACCTGACCACGATACCCTTTGCGGATCAGATGGTGGTGAACGGCGGCTGTTGCCAATAATGAAGGGATGGGTGCATGGTCTGAATCGATGGCACGGTCGGTAAGTATGATCACCTCAAATCCATCTTCTACTGCATCTACTGCATAACGGCATAATCTGTCGAGGCCTGCTTTTAAGGCACCGGGTTTTCCATTTGCACGGAAATAAGTTTGCAGTGTTTTTGCCTGGAAGATACCGGTATCAATACTTCTGATCTTTTCCAATTCATGGTTGGTAAGTACCGGGTGTTTCAATGCTACACTATGACAGGCCAAAGGATCTTCTACCAATAAATTACCATTGCTTCCTGCAAATGTTGCGAGCGACATTACCATGCGTTCACGGATCGGATCGATAGGTGGGTTGGTAACCTGCGCGAAGAGTTGTTTGAAATAGCTGCTTAAATGTTGTGGTTGTTCACTTAAGATAGCCAACGGCACATCGGTACCCATGGAGCCGATGGGTTCTTTACCATCAATGGCCATGGCCGAAATAATGGTATCCAGATCTTCTGTGGAATAGCCGAATACTTTCTGGTATTTAAAAACCTGGTCATGTTCCAGATGCGTAAACATAACACGGGGTTCCGGTAATTCTTCTAAACGGATCTTGTATTTATTCAGCCACTCAGCATAGGGCTTTTGAGAACAGATGGTTTCTTTGAGTTCATCATCGCTGATGATGCGTCCCTGTTCCATATCCACTACAAACATCTTACCCGGCTGTAAACGACCTTTCTCTTTTACCAATGCGGGATCGATAGGCAGTACGCCGGCTTCAGATGCCATGATCACACGGTCATCATGGGTAACGGTATAACGTGAAGGACGAAGTCCGTTTCTGTCAAGAGTTGCACCAATTATTTTTCCGTCGGTAAATGAAATAGAAGCGGGGCCATCCCATGGTTCCATCATACAGGCATGGAATTCATAGAAAGCTTTTTTGGCAGGGTCCATCTGGTCGTTGCCATCCCATGCTTCGGGTATGAGCATCATCATTACATGCGGTAAGGATCTGCCGGTGAGGGTAAGTAATTCGATCATGTTATCGAGACAGGCAGAATCTGATTGTCCTTCGGTAACGATCGGTAATAACATTTCCATTTCTTCTTTTGAGAAGTAAGGAGAGGTGAATCCTTTTTCACTGGTACGAAGCCAGTTCAGGTTTCCCTGTAAAGTATTGATCTCACCGTTGTGAGCGATATAGCGAAATGGTTGCGCCAGTTTCCAGGAAGGAAAGGTATTGGTGGCAAAACGAGAGTGAACCAGTCCGAATGCAGACACCACGCGTTTATCGCTGAGGTCGGGGAAATAGCCACGAACCTGCATGCTGGTGAGTTGTCCTTTATAAATAAGCGTTTTGTAAGATAGAGAAGCAATATAAAAACCGATCTGGTCTTTTTTAACGGTGTTCTCAATGGTATGTGATGCGTAATTGCGCAAGACAAAAAGCTTACGTTCAAATTCATCGGGGTTGGTGATATTGTCTGGGCAGGCTACAAATACATGTTCCATACAAGGTTCAACCGAAAGGGCCGTTGGTCCGATGCCTTCTTTGTTAACCGGAACTTTACGGTAGGCGAGTATCTCCAATCCTAATTTTTCTGCAGAACGGTTAAAGATATCTCTGCATTCTTCGCGCAGTCTGATCTCTTTTGGAAAGAAGACCACCCCCACGCCATATTTTCCGAAAGAGGGAAGGTGTACGCCGAGTTTAAGGCATTCATCAAAAAAGAATTCATGGGGAACCTGGAGCATGATGCCGGCTCCATCACCGGTATTTACTTCGCAACCGCAGGCGCCGCGGTGTTCCATATTTTCCAATACCGTTAAAGCATCAGTAATATGTTGATGGGATTTGTTGCCTTTGATGTTTGCGACGAAACCAATACCACAGGCATCATGTTCAAAGGAAGGGTCGTAAAGACCTTCGCTGTGTTTTGAAACAAGCATGTACAACCGAATTAATGTTCAGGAAATATAATGGCAGGCAATCGTAGTGGAAAATTACGCAAAAACAGCGGTTTAAGCAAACTGTTTATAATTAAATTATCCAGATAGGTGAATAATATTCAAACAAATGGCCATTTTGTTGAATATTATCAATAGATGAGGCTAACATCTGTTAACTTGATTGGTGCACCAGGTAGGCGGAGGGGAAATTCAGGTTTAAAACGGGGTACTTGGGAAATATGCCATAAACAGCACTGCCGCTTCCCGACATGGAGGCATAGAGGGCGCCTTTATGGTACAGGGTTTCTTTAATCGTTCCGATCTCAGGGTGTTGGGCAGTTACGCCCGGTTCAAAATCATTCAACAATACATTTTTCCAGGTTTCTATCGGTTGCTGAATAATTTGCTGGATGGATGGTTGGGGAATGCGGGGTGTGATCTTTGCAAAAGCTGCTGCGGTTGATACATGGATATGTGGATGCACGATCACAAATTGATAAGCGGACAGATCCAATGCGATCTCCTGCATGTTTTCACCACGTCCGGTTGCCCAACAGGGTTTATTTAGAATGAAAAAAGGGCAATCGCTGCCTAATTGCAAAGCGTAATGGATAAGTTGCCCGTTTGATAAACCGAGCTGGCAAAGGTTATTGAGCAGTGTTAAAGTGTAAGCGCCATCTGCACTTCCTCCCCCAAGGCCTGCGCCCATGGGGATTATTTTATGAAGATGTAATTGTACCGGTGATAATTCAGGAAAATCTTTTTTAAGCAGATTGTAGGCTTTTACACAAAGATTGTTATTGGGATCACCTTCAATATTTAATCCGGAACTTGTAAAGCTAACTCCAGATTCCAGGCTCTTAACTTCAGACTTAACACCTTCCAGCGCATCCTGCCATTGTACTGGATAGAACACGGTTTCAAGATCGTGATACCCATCTGTTCTTTTCCGGATGATGTTCAGGCCTAGGTTGATCTTGCAATTGGGAAATATGAGCATCCTTTAATGAGTGAATGATAGAATGATAGGATGATAGAATGGTCGGATAATAAAGTGAGATAGACCTTAATTCACAATTCACCATTGACCATTCACAACATCATTTTCTTTTATTGATCTCATCCCTTATAGAGATGGCGCGGATATAGTCTTCGTGTTCGAGGACATCGTTCAGCAGGGTCTGTAATTCTTCGAGGTTCATTTTGCTGAGGTCGTCTTTGCCGCTACCGGTTTCTTCTATGCCAACGGCTTCACCTTTGGGTTTCTTGCCGGCACTGTCTTCCATTAAGATCCCGGCGTTTTCGAGAATATGTTCATAGGTATAGATAGGGCAGCCAAACCTTACGGCCAATGCCAGTGCATCGCTTGTGCGGCTGTCGATCTCTACCGTATCATTCTCGGTAAAACAAACCAGTTTGGAATAAAAGATCCCTTCCTGCAGGTCGCTGATGATAATTTCCTGCAATTCCACGCCAAAAGCGTTCATGAAATTCTTCATCAGGTCGTGGGTAAGGGGGCGGCTGGGTTGCATATGCTCCAGAGCAACGGCAATAGCCTGTGCCTCAAATCCTCCGATCACTATGGGTAAACGGCGTAATCCATTCATTTCACCCAAAACCACGGCATAAGAATGCGTTTGTGTAATACTGTGCGAAAGGGCGACTATTTCCAGTTCTATCTTTTTCATAGATAGCTACGAAATTACTTTAAAATAAAACACGAAACACAAATGGAATATTGAACAGATGAAGAGGGAACAGAAGAACAAGGAGCAAGGAAAGGAAGAATGTTGAATGGAAGGGCAACTGTTTTGATTATTATATGATGATTATTATTAAAGTATCAAGAACGTTTACCGTTAAATCCTTCCTTGTTCTTCTGTTCCCTGTTCATCTGTTCCCCTCTTCCCTTAGTTTTGCGCCATGCATTATGTTTCTGCCGAAGGTTTGACAAAGAGTTATGGTATTAACCCCCTTTTCAAGAATATTTCATTCCATATTAACGAAGGAGATAAGATTGCCCTGATTGCCCGAAATGGGGTGGGTAAATCAACCCTCTTGCGAATACTAAACGGGGATGAGACCCCCGATGAAGGAAAACTGTTCATACATAAAGATGTTACGGTGGCCCTGTTTGAGCAGGACCCTCATTTTGATGAGAATAAGACCGTACTGGAGAATATTTTCCATACCAATCATCCTGTGATGAATGTGATACGCGAATATGAACTGGCCAGTGAGAGCGAGGATGGGGAAGCATTAGTGGAATTGTTTGGTAAAATGGACGATCTGAATGCCTGGGATTTTGAAGTAAAAGTAAAACAGATCCTGACCAAGCTGAATGTGCATCATTTAACACAGGCAGTAAGTGACCTGAGTGGTGGACAAAGGAAAAGGGTGGCATTGGCCAAAACACTGATCGATATTGGGTTTGACCATAAGCATACTTTGCTGATGATGGATGAACCCACCAACCACCTGGATGTAGAAATGATCGAGTGGCTGGAGAATTACCTGAACCAGGAAAATGTGACCTTATTGCTGGTAACCCACGACCGTTATTTTCTGGATGCAGTTAGCGAAGAGATCTGGGAACTGGAGAGGGAGAATATGTATGTGTACCGTGGTGATTATGAGAATTACATGGAGAAGAAAGCGGCGCGTATAGAAAGCGAACTGGCCAGCATAGACAAAGCCAAGAACGAATACCGCAAAGAACTGGAATGGATGCGCAAGCAACCCAAAGCCCGTACCACCAAGAGCAAGAGCCGTCAGGATAATTTTTATGAAGTAGAAGCCAGGGCCAAACAGAAGATAGAAGATGTTCAACTGCAACTGCAGATGAAAATGAGCAGGCTGGGTGGAAAGATCATTGAGATGAAGAAAGTGTACAAGAGCTATGGTGATCTTCCGATCTTAAAAGGGTTTGATTATAATTTCAGCAAGGGAGAACGTATTGGTATCATTGGAAAGAACGGGGTGGGAAAGAGTACGTTCATGAATATGTTACAAAGGATCGAACCCGCTGATAGTGGAAAGATCAATATCGGTGACACCGTTGTGTTTGGAAATTTTTCGCAGGCAGGGTTGGTGATCAAAGAGAATATGCGGGTGATCGAATATGTAAAAACCTTTGCAGAGAATTTTCCATTGGCCAATGGCGGCAGTTTGAGTGCCTCACAGTTTTTGGAATTGTTTTTATTTACACCGGATAAACAATATACCTACCTCAATTCATTAAGCGGTGGTGAGAAGAAAAGATTACAGTTATTAACGGTGCTCTTTACCAATCCGAATTTTTTGATCCTGGATGAGCCTACCAATGATCTTGATCTGCCTACATTGGCAGTACTTGAAAAATTTCTTGACGAGTACCAGGGTTGTGTATTGATCGTAAGTCATGACCGTTATTTTATGGACAGGCTGGTTGACCACTTATTTGTATTTGAAGGCGAAGGAGAAGTAAGAGATTTCCCCGGCAACTATACGCAGTACAGGATCTGGCTGAAAGAGAATGAGAAGAAGGATAATAAATGGGATGTGTTAGAGGAGCGTAAAAGCAAGGGTGAAACAACAGAAGCTGCAGTCGTGAATCGTGATGTAGTAAGTAGTCAGTCGTCAGTGGTGAGTAGTAAAAAGAAAATGAGTTTTAAAGAGAAGCGTGAGTTTGAATTGCTGGAAAAAGAAATGCCGGAACTTGAATCAGAAAAAAAATCCATCACCGATAAAATGGCCACAGGTAATCTGCCTTTTGAAGAATTACAGAAAATGAGTGAAAGGATTATTGTGATAGAGCAGTTATTGGGGGAGAAAGAGTTGCGGTGGCTGGAACTTAGTGAGATGGTGGGGTAGGAAGATTTTGAAATTTTGGAATTTTCGATTTTGGAATTGAAAGAAAGAGCCGCAGATTCGCAGATTTTATGTTTTAAAACAATCTGCAAACCTGCTGCTTACTTATATTATAAATTTCAAAATTTCAAAATTCCAAAATTGCAAATTTCAAAATCAGATAAAGCTTATCAGCTCCACATCAAATATCAAAGTACTGTTAGGTCCTATTTGCGCACTCACCTGTCTGTCTCCATAACCCAGATTTGCCGGAATAAAGAAACGCCATTTGCTGCCGGTAGGCATTAATTGTAAACCTTCGGTCCAGCCCTTGATCACCATGTTTAAGGGGAATGAAGCGGGACGGCCTCTTTGTACTGAGCTGTCGAAAATGGTTCCGTCTATTAAAGTTCCATGGTAATGGCAGGTAACTTCATTGTGTGCCAATGGTTTTTCTCCGGCACCGGCTACCAATACCTCATACTGCAATCCACTGGGTAATTCGGTTACTTCGGCGCGGGTTTTGTTGGTGGCCAGAAAATCCTGTCCGGCTTTCAGGTTGGCGGCTGCTTTCTCTGCCTTCATTTGTGCTAATTGATCGGCTACTCCCATTTTGTTTGTTTTTTGCAAATATACGTTAAGGCGAACAGTCACGTTAAATTGCCCGGAAAGGTTATCTTTTCATTATCTCTTCCGATTTCAGGAAAACGGGGTTTTATTAGGCTACCTTGTGCTTCTTCAAAAGACAGGTATGACGGCCATAGTAGACAAAACCGGAAAAACGATCGCTTATCATTATCAGAACATGATATTGGATATAACCCAACAGGAAGTGATCGGACTTATTTTAGGAAATTGTGTTTTTGGAAAACAATCTTCACCCGTAGGGAAATATTTTAATGATACATTCCGTAAAAAAAATGGGAAGATCATTGCCAAACTGGGTGAGGAGGTGAGTTTAAAAAAATCGCCGAAAGATGCCCACCTTTCCCTGCAGGCATGGCAAATGTTAGGTAGCGTAAAGGACCATGTATGTTTATGGGTTGACGAAAAGAAATCCTGGACCAAACAGGATTTTATGGAATACCTGAAAGCCGAAAAAGATGTAGCAGAGGAAGAGTAACCTTGTATTCTTCAGTTCTTCTTGTTATATTCATCAACTAAACGATGAATAGATGAAAAACCTGTTTGATCCCACCGCCGCAGCTGATATTCTTTCCCGTTTTGAAAAACTGCAACCCGATAGTAAAGCTTTATGGGGCAGAATGACGGTAGCACAGATGCTGGCCCATATTCAGGTACCCACTGAGGTATCGCTTGGCGACAGGCAATTGAAAAGAAGTATTCCCGGTTTCTTATTTGGCTCTTTCGCCAAGAAAAAATTATTAAGTGAAAAACCTTTTCCTGTTGGTCTTCCTACAGATCCTTCTTTTGTGATGAAGGGTGATCATGATTTTCAAACAGAAAAAAAGAAAGCCTCTGCCTTGCTGAGCCGGCTTATAGAAGGAGGAGTAGCAGGTGTAACCAAAGACACCCATCCTTTTTTCGGAAAGATGACTGCTGAGGAATGGGGTATACTTACCTGGAAACATATGGACCATCATCTCAGACAATTTGGCGTTTAGACAATAAGAAAGCAAAATATTTGCCCAATTATTTTTAGAACTTTGCAGAAAATGAAACAATGAAAATAAGAGCACTGGGATCACAAGGTATTGTGGCATCACAATTAGGTCTGGGTTGTATGGGGATGAGTGAGTTTTATGGCGCAACGGATGATGCAGAAAATCTAAAAGTATTGGATCGGTCTATTGAATTGGGGATGACCTTTTGGGATACGGCCGATGCTTACGGCCCTTTTAAAAATGAAGAACTCATTGCCAAGGCTTTAAAAGGAAGAAGAGAACAGATCACTTTAGCAACCAAGTTTGGAATATTACGTGATCCTGCAAACCCGCAACTGCGGGGCTTTAGCGGCAAACCTTCTTATGTACAATCTGCCTGTGAAGCGAGTTTGCAAAGATTGCAGGTTGATGAAATAGACCTGTATTATCTGCACCGAGTAGACCCGGATACACCCATTGAAGATACCGTAGGGGCGATGGCTAAATTGGTAGCGCAGGGTAAAGTGAAGGGCATTGGATTGAGTGAAGTGTCTGCAGCAACACTCCGAAAAGCACATGAGATCTCTCCAATATCTGCTGTACAGAGCGAATACTCACTATGGTCAAGAGAACCGGAAGATGAAGTATTGGCTACCTGTGAAGAATTGGGTATTGGGTTTGTTGCGTACAGTCCTTTAGGCCGAGGTTTTTTAACCGGACAGATCAAAAAATTTGATGATTTTGCTCCCGATGATTTCCGTCGGATGTCACCAAGGTTTCAGGGAGAGAATTTTGGTAAGAACCTGGCACTGGTAAATAAAATCCAGGAGATTGCTGATGCAAAAAATTGTACCGCATCACAACTCGCACTGGCCTGGGTGATGGCGCAGGGGGATTATATCTTTCCGATACCGGGTACCAAGCGTATGAATTATTTAGAAGAGAATGCCGGTGCTTTGGACGTGGTATTAACCCTGGATGATCTGGCTATGATCGAAACTTTCTTTCCGAAAGATATAGCTGCAGGTACCCGTTACCCTGCAAGTGTGATGGGGTGGTTGAATAAATAGTAGGTATTTATTGATAACCCATTTTGAATTGATCAAGGGCCGGAAGAAGGGTTCTCCTTCTGCTCTTGTCGAATTGATAAATGATCTCTCCAACTTCTTTAAAGAAAGGATAACCGATCTCAGTATACTCATACTTGTCATCATTCAAAATCCCATCCCTGTTCACATAGATCACCGCACTGAGCATGAACTCTGTTTTGGTATCGAAGTCTACAATGTAGGCGGCATCTGTTAAATAGCCGTATGACCAGCCCGGTTTGTTAAAGATGCGGATATTGGATGGTGGTTTTTGTTTATCTGATTTATATAGAAAGAATTTAGTATAGCTGCTAAAGAATTCGGTAGTGTCGTATGAAGGTTTTTTGCTTTCGAATGGATACTCAGACATGTATTGATACAGGAATTTCAGATCTTCTTTTGTTAAGTTAAAACGTTGTGCAGCGGGAACAGACGCAGGAAATAAAACAGATTGCAGCATCTGTCTCAGGTCTTCTAAGGGAAGATTATTATGTCTGGTAAAATCAAAAGGAGTCTTGATCAGTGAATCGTAGCGATTGTAATGCGCTTTGCCAACCCATACCTGTTTGCTGAAATCAAAATCCAATTTACTGTAAGCCGGGAATTGTCGAAAAACGGTATCCTCTTTTTCAACAAATTTGATTGCATTGGTGTGCCGGTTCTCTTCTTCCGTCATGGTTACAAAGCGGCGCACGATACGTACATCTGTATATCCCTTTTTCCAGAGACGGCTATTGAGCATTTGCTGGCCGTCGAATTCGTATAAACGATTATAGGCATCGTTGTCACTTACCAGAAAGATCTTCCTGATATAATTGGCAATACAGGGGAGACCGTTTTCTGCGGAAGTATCTTTTCTTACGGCTGTTTGCCCACTGAATGAACTATCGGTGAACATGGCCGAATATTTGTTGATACCATTGGTTTTGTATTCATTCAGTTTTTCCAATGCGATTAATGCTGTAGGCAGTTTAACGGTTGATGCAGGATTGAAATAACGGTTGCGGTCTACATGCAGGTAATGATTGAAAAAATGCGGAACATTGTGTTTATCGCGGTTGATCTCTGTGTAAATGATCTGGTATTGAAAACTGTCGGGGTTGTTCAAAACATGCAGTAAAAGAGGGGAGGCTTTGCTTCTTAACAGATCATCCAGCCATATGTCTGTTTTTTCCTGCGCATGGGTATGCAGGGATGAACAAGTGAATAGCATGATGAAAATAATATTGCGAACCAAGGACATGCTCTGTTTTTTGTTGAAAAAAATAGCCACAGATGGCACAGATTTTCACAGATGGGTTCTGTGGTAATCTGTGCCCTCTGTGGCAAATAAATTATTTTACATTAGCAGCAAAGAAGTCCAATGTTCTTTTCCATGCTCTCAAAGCAGCATCTGCATTATACCTTGCTTCTGATGTGTCGTTATGAAATGCATGGTTAACACCCGGATACATATAAAGCTCGTAACGCACATTTGCTTTTTTTAAGGCAGCTTCATAAGCAGGAATGCCCGCATCAATTCTTTCATCCAATCCTGCATAGTGTAATTGTACGGCAGCTTTTATTTTGGGAACGTCCTCTGCATTGGGCTGCATGCCATAGAAAGCAACAGCTGCATTCAGTGTAGGTGAGTTAACCGCCAACTGGTTGGCTAAGCCACCACCCCAGCAAAATCCCACGCAACCTACTTTGCGGTTGGTTTCTTTTCGTAAACGAAGGATGTCTACCGACTTAACAAAATTGGCGAGGTTCTTTTTGGGATCCAGTTCAGAGATCTGTTTTCTGGCATCATCTTCATTGGGTGGTGTGCCGCCATTCTCCGATAATGCATCCGGCGCCATTGCGATATAGCCGGCTTTGGCAACGCGGCGGGTTACATCTTTGATATGATCGTTCAACCCACGGTTCTCATGTATTACCATAACGGAACCCATATTCATCCGCTTTTTAGGCTTGGCTGTGTAGGCAAACATGGTGATACCGTTCACTTCATAAGAAATGGTTTCGGTTTCCAGGTCTTCATCATCTTCCTTTACCATGGCGGCTTTGGCGTAATTGGCTTCCAGCATTGGAAGTATCGTTAATGCTAAAGCTGTGCTTCCTGTTAGCATGGCCAGTTTTTTCAGAAAGGTTTCCCGGGAAAGGGGTTTGTGGGTGTATTCGTCGTAGAGGTTGATGATACGTTGGTCCATGGGTTTGGTTTGAATTTTAAATATAACCAGAAATATGTCAAATGCAAAGTGTTGATTGGAACGAAGGATTAATGCACGCAGAGCCGCAAAGAAAGGTAGGAAGACGCAGGGTTTGTACCGTGAAAAAAACAGGAAGATCACGTATTTGCCGTATTGTTTAACCGGGGTGAAGTGGTTTATTTCGGGATAGTGTATCAAACTATTTTTTATGAGACTGATCGACAGGCTTCAGGAATATCTTTCATACAATAATATCACAGCTTATTCTTTTGAACATAGTTGCGAATTGTCAAATGGCTATCTCGCTAAACAATTGAAAGGGAAAGGCAATGTGGGGTCTGAGATACTGCAGAGAATCAAAGCTATCTATCCGGAACTGAGTTTGATCTGGTTGGTAACAGGCAGAGGTTCTATGTTATTATCTCCACCCAAACATATACAGGAATATAAGGCACCGGATCTTGATGAAGAGCAAAAGGTGTATTATACTTCTAAAGATGATGTGATCGCAATATTGAATAACCTGATCACGAAGCTGGAGGCAACGATCGGGGATAAGGATAAGATCATCAGTTTATTGGAAGAACAGGCAAGACAGCTGGGCCAATCTGTTTAAAAGAGAAGTCGTTGAATATCGAATAACGAACAAGGAATATTGAAAGTTGAATTATTAAAACTTCAACATTCAATATTCCTTGTTAATATTCATTATTCCGCATAGGAAGCAACCGGCTCACAGGTACAGATCAGGTTTCTGTCGCCATGGGTGTTGTTGATTCTTGCTACGCTGGGCCAGAATTTATTCTGTGTTACATAGTAAAGCGGGAAGGCTGCTTCTTTTCTTGAGTAAGCATGTTTCCATTCGTCTGCACAAACCACTGCTTGTGTATGCGGTGCATTTTTCAGCGGGTTATCGGTGCCGTCTGACTTTCCATTTTCAATCGCTTTGATCTCTTCGTAAATAGAAATCAGTGCATCGCAGAAGCGGTCCAGTTCAGCTTTGTCTTCGCTTTCGGTAGGTTCGATCATGATGGTTCCGGCAACCGGGAAACTCATGGTGGGTGCGTGGAAACCATAATCGATCAAACGTTTGGCTACATCTTCTGCTTCAATATGTACACTTTGTTTAAACGGACGGAGATCTACAATGAATTCGTGCGCACAGGTACCGTTGGTTCCGGTGTACAGAATTTTATAATATTTCTCCAACCTTGCTTTCATGTAATTGGCATTGAGTATCGCATATTCTGTTGCCATTCGGATACCATCTGCGCCGAGCATTTTAATATAACCATAGCTGATCAATAAAATACTGGCAGAGCCATACTGTGCGGCACTTACAGAGCCTGTAGAAGATAGGGCAGGATGTCCGGGTAAATAAGGGGCCAGTTTATCATTTACACAAATAGGGCCCATGCCGGGTCCGCCACCACCGTGCGGTATAGCAAAGGTCTTGTGTAGGTTTAGGTGGCAAACATCGGCACCGATCATACCCGGGCTTGTTAAACCAACCTGGGCATTCATATTGGCACCATCCATGTATACCAATCCTCCATTATCGTGGATGGTCTGACAAATATCTTTGATCGTTTCTTCAAATACACCGTGCGTAGAAGGATAGGTAACCATCAATCCGCCTAATGTGTCTTTGTATTGTTCGGCTTTTGCTTTCAGGTCGGCTACATCAATGTTACCGGCATCGTCGCATTTCACCACCACTACCTTAAATCCGGCCATTACAGCGCTGGCAGGGTTGGTTCCGTGGGCACTGATGGGGATCAACACCACATTTCTGTGATCATCTTTTCTATCCAGGTGATAAGCACGCATGGTTAACAAACCGGCATATTCACCTTGTGCACCGCTATTGGGTTGCAGACTGCAGGCGGTGAAGCCGGTGATCTGACAAAGAAAACTGTTCAGTTCTTCAAGGATCTGCTGATAACCTTCTGTTTGACTGGTTGGTACAAAAGGATGCAATCCGCCAAACTCGGGCCAGCTAACAGGGATCATTTCTGAAGCGGCATTCAGTTTCATGGTGCAGCTTCCCAAACTGATCATACTGGTGTTCAGAGAAAGATCTTTGTTTTCCAGCTGTTTGATATAACGCATCATCTGGCTTTCGCTGTGATGTGTGTTGAACACGGGATGGGTTAAAAATGCTGATGTGCGTTGAAGCGCAGTTTGGAGTTTGGGGTTTGGAGTTTGGAGTTGTTTTACGGTTAATTGGTGGCCGGTGCTTTTTTCTGTGGCGGCTTCGAATATTTTGAGGATGGTGTTGGCATCTTCTACTGTAGTGGCTTCATCAATGCTGATACCTATTGTGCCATCCGCAAAATAGCGGAAATTACTATGGTATTTTTCTGCAACATCTTTTATGGAAGCAGAATTGGCACCTGTAATTTTCAGGGTATCGAAATAAAATTCATTCGATTGTTTAATGCCCAGTTTAGCCAAACCATCAGACACAGCCTGTGCCAGGGTATGAACACGTGTGGCAATAT
>CANGOX010000059.1 GCA_947455605.1 Chitinophagaceae bacterium | reverse complement strand
GTATTATTGGCGATGCCATCACCAATAATCCTACTTATGCAGCAACGGATGCAAGTGGTAAATACATTGGGTATACCGCATTCAACAATCCCTTGCTGAATATTGACCTCGACAGAGAGATCACCAATGTGAACCGTTTATTAGGAAACATAGCCACTACCCTTAAACTTGCGAAAGGTCTGAGCTATAAATTTAATTTCGGTATCGACAACTCAACTTCTGCACGTGATGTAGAAGCATTGCCAAGCTTAGTGCCGGTACGTTTGGGAAGACTGGATACCTATAATGGCGTAAACAGGAATACCCTGGTAGAGAACTACCTTACTTATAACTGGTCTAAGGGCAAGCACAATGTATCAGCATTGGCCGGTCACTCATGGCAGGAAGTGTTTATACAGACAAGAAATTACAGCATCAGCAATTTCCCAATCTCACAGATCGATCCGATCTATAACCCCGCTACCGGTACACAGCTTACACTGGCTGATAACAGACCCGGTGGAAGTGCGATCGTAAATGAATTACAGTCATTCTTTGGAAGGGTTACTTACGCTTACGACAGTAAATATTTACTGACCGTTAATTTCAGATCTGATGGTTCTACGAAATTCGGAGGTAATAATAAATACGGTTATTTCCCTTCATTCTCTGCAGCATGGAAAGTGTCTGATGAGGATTTCATGAAGAACTCGATTTTCAGCAATCTGAAATTAAGAGCGGGTTACGGTGTTACCGGAAACCAGGAGATCAAACCAAAATCAACTCAGGCATTATTTAACGTAACAAATGGTAGCGGATACCCGCTGGCTGCAACGGGATCCTATCCATCAGGTATTACCTATGTGAGGTTCGCCAACCCGGATCTTCAGTGGGAAACCTCTAAACAAACAGACTTAGGTCTAGACTTCAGTTTATTCAAAGGTGAATTGACCGGTACGATCGATGTGTTCCAGAAACAATCCAGCAATATCCTTTTGGAAGTCGTTCCTTTTGACCCGGTTTCTCCTATTGCGTTAACATATCAGAACGTGCCTAATATGAAGATCACCAACAAAGGCCTTGAGCTCGAACTGGAGTATCGCCATAAAACGAACAGCGGTATCAGTTATAATGTAGGTACTAACTTTACTTTCCTGAAGAACAATATTCAAGGTTCACCATATTCGATTCTTGCATCAGGTTCTGCGCAGGGTTCGGGTTTGAGTGGTTCAACGGTTAACGGTTACATCAACGGACAACCGATTGGTACATTCTTCCTGAAAGAATTTACAGGCTTCAACGCAGCAGGTATCAGCACTTTCACTGATCTGGATGGCGACGGTGCGATAACGGATAAAGACAGGGTTGCTGCAGGATCGGCACTTCCGAATATGATCTATAGCTTTTATGGCGGATTAGGTTATAAAGGATTTGACTTCAACGTAAACTTCAACGGGGTATCCGGAAATAAAGTCTACGATAACACGGCGAATTCCAATAACTACAAGTTGAAATTATCAAAGAATGTAAATGTTACAAGGGAAGCGATTGCGTCTGCAGCTGAGTCTGTAAACAATTCTGCACCTGTAAGCACAAGGTATTTGTATGATGGAGCATTTCTCCGTTTGAACAACCTTGCAGTTGGTTATACTTTCAACACCAACAAAATGGGTAATTTCGGTAAATATGTTAAAGCGATGCGTTTATCTGTAACCGGCCAAAATCTTTTTGTATCAACCAAATACAAAGGCTTCGATCCGGAAGTGAATACAGACAGAAATATCAGCGAGGTTACTTCCTATGGTCTTGATTACCTGAGTTATCCCAAAGCAAGAACTTTCATCATTGGTTTAAATATTTCATTTTAAAATAATTGAACATGTCAAAGAGAATCATTAACCTGCTGTTGCTAGTTGTGGGTATCACAATACTCGACAGTTGTACAAAACTTACCGAAAAGGTGCTCGATGAAACATCAGCGGCGGGTCTTTCTGAAAAGCAGATCGCAGATGGTTTTATTGCACCTACGTATGCAAAACTGGAAGACATCTTCCTGCATACCAACTATTTTTCCTTACAGGAAATTTCAACCGATGAAGCGATCCTCCCTTACCGTGGTGGTACCGATTGGGGCGATAATGGTATCTATATGCAGTTGCACAAACATGAGAATGTTAGCTCTGATGCCAATGTGAGAAATACCTGGAACAATATCCTGCAGGGGATATCAAGAGGTGTAACAGCAGTGAATGGATTGAAAGGAAGCAAGGACCCAAGTGCAGTAAAATACATTGCTGAAGCTAGAGGAATGATCGCCTATTATAATTTGCTTACTTTGGATCTTTGGGGTGTAGCTTTTAAAAAGGATGATCCGTTGGTTAACTCAACGATCCTGATAGGGAAAGATGCGATCGATTACATTAAAGCAGAATTACAGGCGATAGAACCCGTACTCGATAATACCACTGGCCCGGGCCGCATAACCCAGGCAGCTGTACAGGGTTTGCTGGCACGTGTTTATCTGAACTATGGTGTGTATACCAATATTTATGGTCCAGCCACATTTGCAGCTGCTGATATGGCGAAAGTGATTGAATATTGCGACAAGATCATCAACAGCGGAGCTTTTACATTGTCGGCCAATTATTTCGCCATGTTTGATGATGCCAACCACACCAACAAAGAGCTGATCTTTGCGGTTGATCAGCGTGCTGACCTTGCGGGACATAACCGAATGGCTTATTTCTCTATCTCCGGTGACCAGTTCCCACTGCCTGCTTACACAGGTGCCAACGGAACGGATGGTCCGGGTATTACCCCTGATTTTTATCGCTCATGGGTAAATGCTTATCCGGTAGATCCTGCCAAGGCAGATCCCCGTTTTTACAAAGAAAATTTATCGATTTATTCAAACCCGGGCGATTCCTGTGTGGATGCAGCAGCTTTTAATATCAATCGCGGTATATTAAGAGGACAACAGTATGGATTGATCAGGAAGAACGGAGTTTTCCTGAAATGTGCAAGTGGAAAAATGCTGGTTGGAAAACTGTTTTACGATACCCGCAGCAAGCCAACCAAGCCGGTTGAGTTTACAGAAGCTTGCGACTTTACAACAGCGGGAAGTGATTACAACACAGGTTACCGTGTAGAAAAATATGAATTCAGTAAAACATCAGTTAGTGGAAGGAATTTTGGTGAACATGATATTGTGATTCTGCGTCTTGCTGATATTTACCTGATGCGTGCAGAAGCCAATCTAAGGGCTTCCACAACTACTTCTGCTACACCACTGGCGGATGTTAACAAAGTAAGAACGGCACGTACAGCAAGTTCTATTGTTGCTACGCCGCTTACATCCCTTACACTGGATAACCTGTTCCGTGAAAGAGGTTTTGAATTTTATTGGGAGTGCCTGCGTCGTACAGATATGATCCGTTTTGGAAAATATGAAGGTACATGGACAGAAAAAAGCAGTACTGATGTAAAGAAAAGATTATTCCCGATTCCGCAAACAGCGATCGATGCAACCTCTATCGAAACAGGGTATCTGGTGCAGAACCAGGGATACTAAATAGGTAAGTTGGTTTTAAAATTGGCAGTAAAAACAATCGTCAACTCCGGGGCTCTAAACCCCGGAGTTTTTTTATTATCTTAGGGGGATAGATATGCAGCAATCAGGATCATTGTCATTCTATACAATCTGCTAATATGAGAATCGTTTCCCCTTTTATTATCTCTTTATTACTTTTTTTTTCTTGTATTGCCCAGCCAAAAAATGGTTTTAAAACATGGGCTGCAACCCCACCCATGGGTTGGAACAGTTGGGATTGTTATGGCCCTACCGTAGAAGAGCATGAGGTAAAAGCCAATGCCGATTATATGGCAAGCCATCTGAAGAAATTTGGGTGGGAGTATATAGTTGTGGATATCCGGTGGTTTGTTGAAAATGATAAGGCAGGAGGTTATAACCAAAACGACCCCCGATATGTGATAGATGAATATGGGAGATATCAGCCTGCTGTAAACCGTTTTCCATCAGCTAAAGATGGAACGGGATTCAAGGAATTGGCCAGATACCTGCACAATAAAGGTTTAAAATTCGGAATTCATATAATGCGTGGTATTCCGAAAGTAGCCGTAGAGAAAAAAATGCCGGTGAAAGGAACAAACGGTATTACTGCGGATCAGGTTTACTCAACAGATCATTTATGCAAATGGCTGAGCGATAATTATACCGTTGATCGAAACAAATCCGGTTCACAGGAATATTACAACTCAATTTTTGATCTATATGCTGAGTGGGGCGTAGACTTTGTGAAAGTAGATGACCTATCGGCACCTTTCTATCATGCCGATGAAATAGAAATGATCCGTAAAGCAATAGACCATTGCGGACGCCCGATTGTTTTAAGTACATCACCGGGAGCAACACCGTTTTCAGACGCCGAACACATCAGTAAGAACGCCAATATGTGGCGTATGGTAAACGATGTGTGGGATAGCTGGTCACATATTTCTCATCTGTTTGAAGTTTGCAGACAATGGTATCCTTTTATCAATTCAGGAACCTGGCCTGATTGTGATATGATCCCGTTGGGAAGGCTTTCGATAAGAGGTGAGGTAGGTGAGAACCGGATGACACGTTTAACAACAGCAGAACAATATACGCTGATGACATTGTTTACTGTTTTTCGTTCACCCTTATTCTTTGGTGGAGATTTGCCGGGTAATGATGCGTTTACGCTTTCATTACTTACCAATAAAGAAGTATTAAAAATGCATAAAGAAAGTTCAGCTGTTCGGTTACTTTACCAACAGGATGGGCAGGTTGCCATTACATCAAAGAATACAAAATGCGGCGAAACTTATCTGGCGTTGTTTAATATTTCAGATAAACCATCTCTTGAACTGAAAGTAAATCTCGCGGATCTTGGTGTACAGGGAAAAGTAAATATCATGGATATGTGGACCGGGAAAAAACTGGGAGCCTTTCAGGAATCTTTTTCTCAAAACCTCTTAGCGCATGCATCCGGACTTTATAAAATAACCAGGTAATGGGTTGTGAGATAATGAATGAATTCGTTTGATCTCTTTTCAGAAACAGGACAAAAATATTCTCATGAAAAAATTGCTGTCAGTAATCATTGGTTTTCTTCCTTTAGGATCATCTGCACAATCCGACCTGAAACTCTGGTACCAGCAACCTGCTGAAGTATGGACAGAAGCTTTACCTGTTGGGAATGGCCGTTTAGGAGCCATGGTATTTGGAAGGGTGGGTGAGGAATTGATACAGTTGAATGAAGCATCACTCTGGAGCGGAGGCCCGGTTAAAAAAAATCTCAACCCCGGTGCTTTTGCTTATCTCGCAAAAGCCAGAGCTGCACTATCACGCGAACAATATGATTCTGCCAATATGCTGGTAAAGCAGATGCAGGGGAATTTTTCGGAAAGTTTTATGCCAATGGGAGATATCCTCATCAAACAGATCACAGGTACACAGTCACCATCGGCTTATTACCGTGATCTGAATATACAGGATGCAGTTGCGGCAACAAAATTTACATCGGAAGGGGTTACTTATACACGTGAAATATTTGCTTCTGCTCCTGCACAGGTGATCGTGATCAGACTTACCGCCAGTAAAGCCCAACAGCTGAATCTTTTTATTTCAAGCCGAAGCCTTCTGCAACATCATAATGAAGTGGGCGGGAAAGATGCGTTAAGAGTGATTGGTAAAGCACCCGCACATGCAGATCCTTCTTATCATTCAGGGCCCATACCTATTATATATGAAGATGTGACAGGCTGTAACGGAATGCGTTTTGAATATGTGATCAAAGCTAATACGCAGGATGGAACTGTAACCACCGATACTTCGGGTATTACTATTAAGAATGCTACAGAAGTGTTATTGATGGTATCTGCCGCCACCAGTTTTAATGGGTTTGATAAATGTCCGGATAAAGACGGAAAGAATGAGAAAGCTATCGCACAATTAAATCTTAGTAAAGCGTTACTGAAAAATTATTCTGCGTTATTAAAAGAACATCTTGCAGATTTTCATAATTATTTCAACAGAGTATCGCTTTCTTTAAATGATCAGGCAGCTAATAAGAAACAGACCGAACCCACCGATACCCGCTTAGAGAATTATGGAAGATCTTTAGATCCCGGATTGGAGGCATTGTATTTTCAATATGGACGTTACCTGTTGATCTCTTCATCCAGAACAAAAGATGCACCGGCTAACCTGCAAGGGATCTGGAATAAAGAACTGCAGCCACCCTGGAGCAGTAATTATACGAGTAATATCAATGTTGAGATGAATTACTGGCCGGTTGAATCTACCAATCTCTCAGAGTTTCACCAGCCATTGCTTGATCTGATCAAACACTTATCTGTAACCGGAAAAGAAACCGCAAAAACCTATTATCATGCCAAAGGTTGGGTGGTACATCACAACACAGATATTTGGGCCATGAGTAATCCGGTGGGCGATTTTGGGAAAGGGAGCCCTAACTGGGCCAACTGGTATATGGCCGGTAACTGGTTAAGCAGGCATCTCTGGGAACATTATAGTTTTACTGGTGATAAAGCTTTTTTAAAGGAAGCGTATCCTATCATGAAAGAAGCAGCTTTGTTTACCCTCGATTGGTTGGTGAAAGACAAGGATGGTTATTTGATCACATCGCCATCTACTTCTCCGGAAAATAATTTTTATTATGATGGCACAAAGAAAGGGGATGTGTCGGTTGCTACTACTATGGATATGGGGATCATCAGAGACCTCTTCACCAATATCATTGCAGCTTCAGCCATTTTGAACACAGATGAAACTTTCAGAAAAGCGATCATTGAAAAAAAGAAACAACTATATCCTTTTCATATTGGTTCTATGGGCCAGCTGCAGGAATGGTATAAAGATTTTACAGACGTAGATCCTCACCACCGCCATACTTCTCATTTATATGCCTTACATCCGGCTCATGAAATATCACCTTTCACAACACCTGAACTGGCAGAAGCAGCCAAACGAACATTGGAATTACGAGGCGATGATGGAACCGGATGGAGTCTTGGCTGGAAAGTAAATATGTGGGCAAGATTATTGGATGGTAATCATGCATACACGCTTTTTAAAAATTTATTAAGGCTTACCAAAGAAAATAATATCACGTATAATAAGGGTGGCGGGGCCTATCCTAATTTGTTTGATGCGCATCCGCCATTCCAGATCGATGGAAATTTTGCAGGTACGGCCGGTGTGGCAGAGATGTTATTGCAAAGTCAGAATGGGGATGTGTATTTATTACCCGCTTTACCTGATGCCTGGAAAACCGGTTCTGTAAAGGGTTTGGTAGCAAGGGGCGGATATGTAACGGATATTACCTGGAACGAACATAAACTGATAAGGGCAAAACTGTTTTCAAAGAATGGTGGCAGACTGATCCTCAGAACCAATGATCCGGTGATGGTGAAAGATGGCAATACGGTATCTGAAAAATCAAACATTGGCTATACCTTGCAGATCCAAACGGTTGCAGGCAAAAGCTATGAGATCATACATAAATGACTCAGCGTATCCTCCCCGTTCTCATGTTCTCTGCGGTGAAATAATGTTTCTGCTAAAACTAACTTGCATATTCACCGCAGAGCAGCAGAGAAGCAGAGTTATCGCAGAGTAGTTTCTAAAATATATCATCAATGAAAGCCCTTATTTGTACAGAGCCCCGTAAGTTCGATTACGCAGAGATCGCTGCACCTATTCTTGCGGAAAACCAAACCCTGCTCAAAATAAAACGTATCGGCATCTGTGGTACCGACCTGCACGCATTTGAAGGAACACAACCCTATTTCAGTTACCCAAGAATATTGGGCCATGAACTCGCAGCAGAAATTGTGGAAACGCAAGCGGAAGGATTTACAGTTGGTGAGCCGGTAACTTTTATACCCTATTTTAATTGCGGGCATTGCATCGCCTGCAGAACCGGCAAACCCAATTGTTGTGCGGATCTGAAAGTATGCGGTGTGCATGTGGATGGTGGGATGGTCGAATATCTTTCTGTGCCCAATGAAAGTCTGGTGCATAGTAATGGGTTAAGTCTTGATGAACTGGCATTGATCGAACCGCTTGCGATTGGTGCGCATGGAATCAGAAGAGCAGCGATACAACACGGAGAGTTTGTACTGGTGATCGGTGCCGGGCCGATCGGGCTGGGTACGATGGAGTTTGCAAGGATAGCCGGCGGAAAAGTTATTGCCATGGATATCAATGAAGGCCGTTTACAATTTTGCAAAGACAGATCCTTGGCACAGTATAGTGTAAACCCTTCCACAGAAGATGCTATGGAGAAGATCAAGGCGATCACAAATAATGATATGCCTTCTGTTGTGATTGATGCAACCGGAAATCTCAAAGCCATCAACCAGGCATTCGCGTACATGTCTCATGGTGGCAGGTATGTATTGATCGGTTTACAAAAGGGAGAGATCATGGTCAGTCATCCTGAATTTCATAAACGTGAAGCAACTTTAATGAGCAGCCGCAATGCAACCCGTGCCGATTTTGAGCATGTGATCAGCTCCATCAAAAACAAAGAAGTAGATCCGTCAACTTATATCACACACCGCACAACATTTGATAAAGTAAAACATGAATTTGAAAGCTGGCTGAATCCGGCCACGGGTGTGATCAAAGCCATGGTAACAATAGACTAAGCTTATTTTATGAGCAAAATTGTAAACATTGGTATCAATCACCTGCAACATATAGGCATACCGGTAACGGATATCCGCGTATCTGAAGCATTCTATGCAAAACTTGGTTTCAGTAATGTAATGGAATCAGACTTTGTGCTTGATGGTGATACCGGCACCTGCATTATGATGCAGCAGGGAACGATACTGATCGAGATCTATCAACTTCCCGAAAAAAAATTGGCAGAGATCCGCACCCGTAAAAATGGACATATCGATCATATCGCATTTGATGTTAACGATATCGATGCAAGCTTTTCATTATTGAAAGAAAATGGCTACTCAATATTAGAGGAAGCTCCTGTGTTTTTATCCTTCTGGGAAAAGGGCTGTAAATATTTTAATATCCTCGGTCCAGATGGCGAAAGACTGGAATTTAACCAGGTTCTCTGAGCCTCATTCCCCGAAATCGTTTTCGTGATTTTTTGTTTGTGTAACTGACCGCGATTAAACGGTATCTGTTTTTTATAACAGAAATAGTATTAATTTATGCTTCTCAAATTCGATTGCAAATGAAAAAAGAAAAAAACAGTTCTATTTCAAGAAGGGATTTTGTAGGTACAACTGCCAAAGCCCTTACCGCGTTCATGATCGTACCCAGATATGTTTTGGGTGGAAAAGGCCAGAACGGTTTACTGTATACTGCCCCCAGTGATATCATCAACCTGGGATTGATCGGTACCGGTAAACAGGGTAAGATCCTTTCTTCCTATTTCTTAAAAACAGAACAGGTACGCTTTGTGGCTATGAGTGAAGTGTACAAAGCCAAATCAGATCTGGCTATTGAACAGATCAAAGCTACTTATGCAAAGAGCCCGCAACTGGGTGCTTATTCCGATATTTCAGTCTATAACGATTTCAGGGAGATCTTATCGCGCAAAGATGTAGATGCGGTGGTGATCGCCCTGCCCGATCACTGGCATGCTGCCGCAGCCGTTCGCGCAGCAGAAGCCGGAAAAGATATTTATTGTGAGAAGCCCATGGCATTAACTGTGCGCGAAGGACGGGCCATGGTGAATGCAACCCGTAAATACAATCGTGTTTTTCAAACAGGTAGTATGCAAAGGTCCTGGAATGAATTCAGGCAGGCAGCCGAGCTCATCCGCAACGGATATATCGGTCCGGTAAAATCTATTAAAGTAAATGTAGGCCCCCCACCTAAACCTTATGATCTGGCGGCAGAACCTATTCCGGAGGGATTGGACTGGACAAAATGGCTGGGTCCCAATGCCCACTCAAACTTCAATGCAGAACTGGCTCCGCCGATCAGCAAGGATGTATATCCTAACTGGCGCAACTATAAAGAATTTGGCGGCGGTATGGTAACAGATTGGGGTGCACACATGTTTGATATTGTGCAATGGGCACTGGATATGGACAACAGTGGGCCGGTAGAAGTAACGGCACCGGATGGTGGAGAACATCCATTCCTAACCTATCGCTATGAGAATGGAATTACCATGACCCATGAGAAATGGGAATGGAACAATGCCATTCATTTTGAGGGAACTGAAGGCCGATGGCTTAAAGTGGCACGGGGTAAACTGGAAACCAATCCGGGTACGTTAAAAGAAAAAGTGATCGGCGAAACAGAAAAGCATGTGTATAGGAGTGAAGATCATTACAAGGATTTCCTGAATGCCATGCGCAAACGTACCCGTCCGATCTGTGATGTAGAAACAGGTCAGCGTACGGCCACGGTTTGCAATATCGGTAATATCGCTTACCAGCTGAAACGCAGGCTGGAATGGGATCCTAAGAAAGAACTGTTTAAAAATGATGCCGAAGCCAATGCCCTGCTTGGAAGGCCTATGCAGAATGAATGGGCGATCAAAATATAATAAGATTCAGACAGATCGATGAGCAAACACCAATGGCTGCGTATATCACGCAGCCATTGGTGTTATAAGGAATATTTATGCGGGTGAACTATTTATTACTATTTCTGTAATAGATTTGATTTGATAAATACAGAAACGACGATGCTGGAAAATATTAAAATAGACCGGAAAAATAAAACACAGATCTATCTGCAGATCGCCAAACAGATCAGCAGGCAGATCGATAAAGGAACCTTGAAGAAGGAAGAATCCCTTCCTTCCATTAATATTTTCAGTGAACGTTTTTCAGTGGCGAGGGATACGGCAGAACGTGCTTATAAGGAATTGAAGAAGCAGGGTTATATAACCGGCGTTAACGGCAAGGGCTACTATGTAGTAGGTAAAAAAGAAAAAAAGATCAAGATCCTTTTCATCCTTAATAAGATCAGCTCGTATAAACGGATCATCTATTACAGTTTTTTAAAAACATTGGGTAATAAGGCGGTGGTTGATTTGCAGATCCATCATTACAATCCCTTGGTGCTGAAAGATATTCTGGATACCCATCTGGGTAAGTACAGTTATTATGTGCTGATGCCGCATTTTGAACTGAACCTGAAAAAAGAATCCTGGATGAAACAGGTAAGGAGGATTCCGGTGAATGAACTGGTGATCCTCGATAAGGCCATACCCGAAATGAAAGACAATATTTCAGTAAGTCAGGATTTTAAAAAGGATATCTATGATGCCTTATCCACCGCGAAGGATCTGGTTAAAAAATACAAAGGAATTACGCTGGTACTTCCTGAACATAGTAATCACCCGCCGGAGATCGCACAGGGTTTATCACAGTTTGGAAAGGAAAATGATAAGAGCTTTACCTTGGTTAAAGATGCGGATAGTCTGCAGCTTACCAAAGGCATGGTGTATATCGTGATCACAGACGATCACCTGGCGGTGCTGATGAAAAAACTTAAAAAGACCACTTACAAACTTGGAAAAGATATCGGTATCATTTCTTTTAATGAAACCGATATGAAAGATCTGCTGGATATTACGGTGATCAGTACAGATTTTGAACAGATGGGGCAAACGGCTGCTAACCTGATCCTTAAAAATGAATTCAAACAGGTGAGAAATCCTTTCAAGATTATCAAGCGGGGTTCGCTGTAGCCTGTTAACCATCACCGGATCATATCCTGCCATGTTTTTTTGAACAAATTATTTGGATAAGGCCAACCCTTTTTTTGGATCACTCAGCAACAGATACGCCTGTTTTAGTTGCCTTGCATCCGTTTTAGTTGATACTATCTGCGTCTCAAAATTTTTCAGTAATTGATAATCAATCAGTTATGATATAAATGTGTACGAAAAACACGACCTCCCGAAATCGTTTTCGTAATTTTTAAGCTTAGTTTAAACGTTTTACTAAAAGGATTTAACTATGTTTAATCCGTGATTGCCAAAACTGCCAAAGGTTTGAACGATTACGACCATCAATTGCTAAAACCAAAAATTGCCATTATGAGAAAGGTTCTTCTTCTTACCACTTTGCTATGTTGGGTAGCAAGTTTCGCCTGGGCACAAAACCGTTCGGTTACGGGCCGGGTAGTTGCTAACGAAAACGGCGCAGCGCTTTCCGGCGCAAGTGTTACCGTAAAGGGCGTTGCCAAAGGCGCTGTTACGGATGCTGACGGAAAATTTACCATCAGTATCCCTGCCAAAGGAGCCACCACCCTGGTGATCAGCTCTTTGGGATTTTCCAATCAGGAAATTTCCGTTTCTACACAAACAAATCTTGTTATTAAACTGGTTGCCGAAGCAAAAGCTTTAGATGATGTTGTGGTGATCGGTTACGGTACTGTTCGTAAGAAAGACCTTACCGGTGCGGTGGGTTCGATCAGTTCTTCTGATATCGTAAGGGCTAACCCTGTGAATGCTACTCAGGCATTGCAAGGTCAGGTACCCGGTGTTGTAGTAACCAAGGCAAGCAATATGCCCGGACAGGCTTTCAGCATTGATATCCGTGGTGAGAACACGATCAGTGGTGTAACTGAACCATTGGTTGTGATAGATGGATTGGTTGGCGGACGTTTGAGAGATATTAACCCTGCCGATATTCAATCGATCGATATCCTGAAAGATGCATCTTCAACAGCCATCTATGGTTCAAGAGGTGCGAACGGTGTGGTGATCATCACTTCTAAAAAAGGAACATCGGGTCGTCCGAAAGTTTCAGTGGATGCATATGTAGGACAGAAAACACCTGCTCACCTTCCTGAGTTTCAAACTGCTCAGCAATTTTATAAAATGTTGGTTACCGACTGGTCTTTAAACCTGGGAACTCCTACCACATTTACCGTAAATGAAATGAATATGGTAAATACAGGTCAGTCAACAGACTGGGTTAAACTGATGACCAAACCAAGTATGTCTGTAGGAACAACCGTTGCAGTATCTGGCGGAAGTGCCGGAACTACTTACCGGTTTTCCGGTGGTTATATTCAGGACGACGGAAGTATTCCTAATAACACATTTAAGAAATACAATCTGAATGGTTCAATCGACAGCAAGATCAATAATTTTTTACGTGTAGGTTTTACTGCCTATGTGAACTATAACGTTAACCCGGTAGGTTCTATTGAAGCTTTGCGTTCTGCTTACCGTTCAAGACCTACAGGTGTTGTGAATTACAGCGACCTGGTAGACCCTACTGCAGGTTTTGATGCAGCAATCGGTCCATGGGCTGGTTATGCCGTTTGGATGGGTATTAAAGATAACCAGGTGTTAAATCCATTGGTGGAAGTTAATCCGGCCAACTATCAGAACCAGATCAATGTATCTAACCAGATGGGTAATGCTTTTGCTGAGATCACCATTTTAAAAGGGCTTACTTTCAAAACCTCTATTTCAGGATCAGTGATCGCACAGAAAACAGGAGACTACAGAGGTACCTATACCAAAGACCGTGCAGCAGTTAACCTGCCAAGGGCCACCTATTCAACTGCGGACAATAACAGTTATACTTTCGATAATCAGTTGAACTATAACACCAATTTCGGTTCAAAGCATAAGTTCAGTGCAACGGTAGCACAGAGTGCATTTAAAAACATTACCGAAACCTATTCTATCGCTGTACAGAACCTTCCTTATGCTTCTGCATGGTATAACCTGGGTACTGCAGGTAATGCCAATGTTACCGGTGTATCGAGCAGCTATTCCATGAATACATTGCAATCATACATGGGAAGGATCAATTACACGTATGACGATAAATACCTGTTCACATTTACAGGCAGGGGTGATGGTGCATCACAGCTGGCCAATGGAAACAAATGGGCTTTCTTCCCATCCGGTGCATTTGCCTGGAGATTGGGTGAAGAGAAGTTTATGACCAGAGCAAAAAATATTTTCTCAGACCTGAAACTTCGTGTGAGCTATGGTGAAGTGGGTAATGCCAACGTATCACCTTACAGTACCACAGCGGCTATCCTGAATACGATCTACAGTTACGACCAGGCTTCGGGTAGTGGATTTGCTCCCGGTTCTATAGGTAACCAGGATCTTAAATGGGAAAGAAGCCAGGAGTTAAACCTTGGTTTGAATATTGGTTTCCTGAATAACAGGATTACTGCAGCCATTGAAGTATACAAAAGAACAACCAAAGACCTGATCCTGAAAGAGAATCTGCCTACTTCAACCGGTTTTACTACCGTGAATGCGAATGTGGGAAGGATCTCCAATAAAGGAGTGGAAATTTTGCTGAATACAAGAAATGTGGTTGGCAAAGATTTCAACTGGACAACTTCATTGAACTTTTCAAAGAACATCAACCGTATTGAAGAATTGGCCAACGGTGTATCGGCCATTATCGGTAACAGCTTATTTGTAGGTTCTCCGGTAAAATCATATTACGATTACAAGTTTTCCGGTATCTGGCAGATTCCTGATAGTGTAGCTGCCAAAGGATTTGGACAAGCTCCGGGTTCTGTAAAAGTTGTGGATCAGAATGGTGATGGTGTGATCTCAACGTCTACCGGTAAAGATGACCGTGTGGTATTGGGTACACAATTACCTAACTACACAGTGGGTATGACCAATAAACTGAGCTACAAAAATTTCGATCTTTCCTTCCTCTTGTATTACCGTAATGGAACCCTGTATAACAATAACCTGTTAACCGGTACCATGGGTGATTATACCAATACCCGTTACAATCACATTGTGATCGACTACTGGACAAGAAATAATCCAATCAATTCCTGGTATGGACCGGGTGTATCTCAACCGTACAAATCGGCTATTCAATATGAAGACGCCAGTTTCCTAAGAGTGGGAGATATTACACTGGGTTATACCATGCCAAAAGTAAAATTGGATAAAATGGGAATCGACAGAATGAGGGTTTATCTGCAGATCACCAATCCATTTGTATTTACCAAATACCACGGAATGGATCCTGAATTCAACTCAAGTACAGCGGGTGATGATTTGCCTACGGCTATTTACACCTTTGGTATAAACCTTGGATTCTAAACTATTTGAACAATTAATTAAAATGAATCGTATGAATATTTTAAAAAATATCCGGGTTGCTTCAACATGCATTGTGTTAGCATGCATGGTTGCAGCAGGTTGCAGTAAGAATTTTCTTACCGAGGTAAACCCTTCGAACCGGACAACAGATAATTATTACGTAGATCAGGCTGGTTATGAAAGTCTGGTTACTTCCTGCTACCCCTTACTTAGAGATATAGCACAGCAAAGGGTATTGTGCTTCCAGGGAACAGATGTATTCGCAGCCGGCGGCTGGGGTGCTATCTATTTCAATCAGCCTAATCCAACCGGTAGTGCATTTGACCAGTTTGATGTACGTTTAAATGCCTCCGATGGTAACCTTCAGACTCTGTGGGATTTCCTCTATCGTGAAATTAACCGTTGCAATTCTGCAGTAGGAAGAGCACCGTCAGTTCAGGGTATGGCCGACTCTTTAAAAAATGTACGTATTGGAGAAGCCAAATTCCTTCGGGCACTCTGTTATTTCTGGGCAGTACAACAGTGGGGAGATATTCCAATGCCTTTAACAGAAACTGCTACAGCCAGTCTTGTAGTGACCAAAACTGCATCAAAGGATGTGTATACTCAGTTAATTGCTGATCTTACTGATGCGGTAGCTAAATTACCAGCCAAACAAAAAGATCTGGGCCGTGCCACACAGGGCGCCGCTAAATTCTTACTGGCCCGTGTATACCTTACCCGTGGATGGAATTACAACAATTCATTGGGCGGAACCAGTGCCGATTTTACAAGTGCCCTGGCATTGTGTGACCAGATCATCTCTTCTGGTTTGTATCCGCTGGAAACCAACTGGAATAACCTTTGGCCTAAACACAATATCAATCCTAATAAAGAAACCGAAACCGCTGCAAGTTCAGTTGCGGTAGCTAATGCCAGCAAGGAAGTAATCTTCGCTATACAATATGCAAATGCTTCCAGTTACAATGGAGACCCTAGCGTAGGAACAAGTACGGTGGGTAATGATATGCACGGACGTTTTGGTGGTGGACCAAGTGGTGTTGCTCAACAGAGCAGAACCAGTGCGTATAACAGGTTCCTGAATACAGTAACATGTACCTGGGCTGCTTATCGTTTGTTTGATCCAACACTGGATACCCGTTACAACGGTACATTTAACAGTGTTTCTTATGCTACTGCAGCCGGTACGGTTTCATTGGCTTCCAATAAACCCAACCCACAGAATCTTACTTTAACCTATGCGGTAAGTGATACAACAGCGGTGGCCCGTGCATGGAACAATCCGGCAACAACTGCAGCTGAAAGAGGCGTTGATATTCCAGGCGGTACCAAAAAGTATGCGGTAGTAAATACCAACGAATACATGGGACTTGGCTATGTAGGAGCTACTGCCTATATTGATAATATGGGATGGGGTGCGCCTATGTTCTGGAAATTTTTCCAGCCGGGTATTGCCTATGGTGATGGTTTCTCTACTTTCAATGATCCAATGATGCGTTCTGCTGAAGTATACCTGATGGCAGCTGAAGCCATTGTAAAAGGAGCTACCGGTGCAGCATTAGGAACTGCAGACGTTTACTATAATAAAGTATTGGATCGTGCATTGGGTGCCAACTCAGGCAAAAGTCCGCAGCGTGCAACCAATCCTGAATTGGTTAACGATCCGATCACCAATGTAGTTTCTTACCGTGCTACTCCGGCTAATATCACTATTGATATGATCCTGGATGAGTCTGCCAGAGAATTACTGGGAGAAGGTAATGAAAGATGGTACGATCTGAAAAGAACGAATACCTTACTTACCCGTGCTAAAAAATACAATCCATGGATCGGATATGGATTAAGCGGTGCGTCTTTAATAGATGCCCATCATCTGGTAAGACCGATACCACAGGGTATGCTGGATAATTCCAATCCAAGAATTGATCAGAATTCAGGATATTAATGAATGAATAACGGGAAGGATTTGTTTGGTGGTCTGCTATTGACTGTCCGGACAAATCCTTCTTATTTCTCAGTTTTACGGATCGAACAAACGATGGCTATGATCTGTCAGCGATCATACCCAAGCCTTATCTATGCCCAGCCTTATGCCAAAGGATAACACTGGCAGATAAGTTGTTTAGAATTTTTTGCTGGCGTTAGGAAGGAAACTTTCTTGTAACAGATTAAATGAAAGCCCCATGTTAAACAGGAAATACGCCATTGGCATTTGTTTGTTATTACTCAATGCTGCCTGTGCTTTTTCGCAGAAAGCCCCTTTCGAAACTGCAGCGAAATCCGATCTGGTAGAACCGATGGTGGATGCAGCCAACTCCAGGTTCTTTTATTTCAGTTCTGCATCGCGCCCTTTTGGCATGGTTAACCTGAGTCCGGATATGAATCTGAACGGAACCTGGAATACCGGCTATCGTTACAACGAAGACACGATCAAATGTTTCAGCCATATCCATTGCTGGGAATTATCAGGTATTCCGGTTCTTCCTACCACAGGTGTTTTCAAAGGACAACTCGGTCCTTCTAAATATGGTTCTACCTATTCGCACCAGCAGGAATTAGCAAAACCGGGTTACCATAAAATAGTATTAAAAGATTATGGCATCACTGCCGAATTAACATCCACTACCCGTGTGGGTTTTCATAAATATACCTATCCCCGATCTTCAGCCAGTCATATCCTGTTTGATTTCACAACTGTATTGGGTTCTTCGGGAACGCAGAGTGCCAATGTGCATAAAGTAAATAATAAAAGTATTGAAGGGGAAGTTACCATGGCGGCTACAATCCGTAGACCCAAACCCATTACAATCTATTTTGTAACGGATTTTGATAAACCATTTGATTCTTTTAACGGATGGAAGAATGGTGCCATCGTTCCTGTTACGGATCAGATCGAGGGAGCGAATACCGGTGTGTATGTAAGTTTTACAACATCCACCAATGAAACAAGACAAATGAAAGTGGCTATTTCATACGTAAGTATTGAAGAAGCCCGTAAAAATATGCAGGCCGAATTACCACATTGGGATTTTGCCCGTGTTGTAAAAGAATCTGCAGCAGAATGGGATACCTGGTTAGGCAGAATTGATGTAGAAGGAGGTACCCTTACCGAACAAAGGCGTTTCTACACGGACCTCTGGCATGGGTTACAGGGAAGGCGTATTGTAAGTGATGTGAGTGGAACCTATATTGATAATACTGGAGATAAGCCCAGGGTAGGCCATATTCCTTTAGATGCAAATGGCAAACCTAAATTCAATGAATACAATTCAGATTCTTTCTGGGGTGCACAATGGTCTATCAATACTTTATGGGGCCTGGTGTATCCAGAACTCATGGAATCTTTTGTCAATTCATTATTGAAGATGTATGATGATGGAGGATTGATTCCCCGCGGACCATCCGGCGGAAATTATACCTATGTAATGACGGGAGCCGCAACCACTCCTTTTATTGTGAGTGCGTATATGAAAGGGATTCGTGGCTTTGATATTAAGAAAGCCTATGAAGGGATGCGGAAAGACCATTTCCCTGGTGGTATGATGAGTAAAGCAGGTTACGAACACAATACGTTTAAAGGAGGCGGTATTGAAGAATATATGGAACTGGGGTATATACCCAATCCGCTGAGTAAGAACAAGTACGGATTTCATATGGATGGTTCGGCACAAACACTGGAATATGCTTACCAGGATTATGCATTGGCGCAAATGGCAAAAGCTTTAGGTAAACAAGATGATTATGCACTCTTTAGTAAGCGGGCACTTAATTATAAAAACATTTACAATAAGGATATCGGTTGGATGTGGACAAAGAACCGTGAAGGAAAATGGAACGAGCCGGTTGATATACTTCAATATGAACACGGATTTGTAGAAGGCAATGCAGCCCAATACACTTGGTGGGTACCGCATGATGTAAACGGGTTAATCGAATTAATGGGTGGAGCGGAACCTTTTACCAACAAACTGAATGACGCATTTACAAAAGCCAAAACACATGGGTTTGTTTCAGGCAAATCTGAGAATCCTACCGATCAGGAATTGAAACGGAGAGTGTATATCAATTACGGTAACCAACCCTGCATGGAAACACCTTTTCTTTTTAATTATGCCGGTAAGCCATGGTTAACGCAATACTGGACAAGACAATTGGTAGATTCTGTTTACAGCGGTGTTTCACCACAAAAAGGATATAGCGGTGATGAAGACCAGGGATTAATGGGCTCATTAGCTGTTTTATTAAAGATCGGGTTGTTCTCAACCAATGGCGGAACAGCTGAAAAATCTTTTTATGAGATCACCAGTCCGGTATTTTCAAAAATAACGATCAAACTTAATCAGAAGTATTACCCGGGTAAACAGTTTGTAATTGAAACGAAGAACAACAGCCAGAAGAATGTGTATATACAGTCTGCCAATCTGAACGGCAATTCTCTGAATAAACCATGGTTATGGCATGAAGCCCTTGTAAAGGGTGGACAGTTGATATTACAAATGGGTGATCAACCCAATAGATCATGGGGAAGTGGTTTGCAGAATGCTCCACCCTCTATGTCGTCTGTTAAATAATATAAGCAGTAGGTCCTAATATGAATAATCAATAATACAATCGGCAATATGAAGAAGGTCTCCATGAAGGATATTGCGAAGGAGTTGAATACTTCCATCACCACCGTATCATTTGTGATCAACGGAAAGAGTGAGGAGATGGGCATTAGCCCGGCAACAGAAAAAAAAGTACGTGACCTGATCAGTAAGCGTGGCTTTAATCCAAATAGTGCAGCACGTATCCTCCGCACAGGTAAATCCCATACGATCGGTTTAATTGTAGAAGATATCGGCAACTATTTTTTCGGAAATATTGCCAAGATCATCGAAATAGAAGCTACCAAGAATGGATATAATGTATTCTTCAGTAGCACGGAGAACAATGATGATACGGCCAAACAGCTGATCAATAAAATGAGAAACAGTAGTGTAGATGGATATATCATTACGGCCACACCGGGTTTGAAGGATGAGATCATGAAACTGAAAACAGACAATGTTCCTTTTGTACTGATCGATAGGTTGATACCCAATATTGAAACAAATTATGTGATCCTTGATAATTATTTGGGCAGCTATAACCTTACCAAACACCTGATCGATAACGGGTACAGTAAAATAGGGTTCATCTCCATTCTAAGTGAGATGTCTATGATGATGGAAAGAGAGAAAGGATTTTTGAATGCGATGACCATAGCCGGACTGCCTGTGTCTTCCAAATCAATGCTGAAAGTGCAATTTGAAGATACTGAGGAAACGGTGATCAAAGCCATAAAAAAGTACTTACAGCAGCACCCCGATCTGGATGCGCTGTTCTTTGCCACTAACTACCTGGGTGTAATGGGTATTGAAGCCTTACAAAAATGCGGCCTGAAAATACCCGATGATATGGCCATTGTTAGCTTTGACGATAATGACCTGTTCCGCTTACTTACGCCTTCGATAACTGTTGCCGCACAGCCTATTAATGATATTGCAACGCAATCGATTGAATTATTATTAAGAGTGATCAATAAAGAACAGAAACAAGCCAAGACCGAAGGAAGGATCATTCGCCCTGAGATCATTATCAGAGATTCTAGCCCGAAAAAGAAATCGAAGGTTTAAACAGGTGTGCTGAAACAAGCTT
Source organism: Chitinophagaceae bacterium (assembly GCA_947455605.1). GTDB lineage: Bacteria > Bacteroidota > Bacteroidia > Chitinophagales > Chitinophagaceae > Sediminibacterium. The sequence goes on along the minus strand of CANGOX010000059.1, from coordinate 995 downwards.
ATTACATCATCTAACAGGTACCACATGAAACGAAGAAAATTTATTTACCAGGCTTCGATGGGTGTTGGTGGTTTGCTACCGGTATTAAAAAAGGTGAATCCTTTTGTATTGGGTAATGGGCCTTTTCTGGCAACAGGCATTAAAACTGGTGAGATCACACCAACAGAAGCTATTGTTTGGGCACGTTTAACTAAAGTAGCCAAACCGGTAGGTAAGCAGGCAGCTATCCCTACGGTTTTATATAAAGATGAATCAGTGAACGAGTGGCATCCAACTGCCTATTTTAAAGAAAAGTATAAGCAGGACAGACCCAACCGTGAAGTGAAAGTGATCTTTCCGGATGGGTATTCAGTAAATGAGTTGGAAGGTGCGGTACCCGGTACAGCGGGAGAACTTCGTTTCCTGTACAGAAAGCAGGGTACCCAAAAATGGTCAGAAACAGCATGGATGCAAGTGGATGGTTCAACAGATTATGCTGCACAGGTAAAACTGCAGCATCTGCAACCGGATACCCGTTATGAATTGAGTGTTGAAACACGATTCAAAGGGACTGGCTCTACAGGACAATCCATGAGTGGTTCATTAAAAACAGCAGCTAATGCTACTGATTCTAAGGATGTACATTTTATGGTTACTACCTGTCATGAATACAATCACCAGGATGATCCGGATGGGAAAGGGTTTAAGATCTATCAACATATGAAGTTGTTACAACCCGACTTTATGGTGCACACAGGTGATGTGGTCTATTACGATCAATTGGGAAAATCACTGCCATTGGCTTATTGGCATTGGCAAAGAATGTTTGGCTTACAGAGTTGCGTGAATTTTTATAAGGATGTGCCTACCTATTTCATGAAAGATGATCATGACACCTGGATGAATGATTGTTATCCTCAATGGAATAATAAGTTTATGGGTGAGTTCACTTTTCAACAGGGGGTTAAGGTATTTGGTCAACAGGTGCCGATGGGAGCTACACCTTACCGAACATT
>CANGOX010000058.1 GCA_947455605.1 Chitinophagaceae bacterium | reverse complement strand
TAGCTTTGCATTCCATTACAATGCTTACAACATTTTTTAGATTACAATGGTGAATACAATTTCGTTGATAATTATTTTCTACTGAAGCAATAACTATTTCTTTGCCATCAACCATCGATGCCAAAATTCGGTATTCCTTCACAATAGTGGGAATTGCATTTACTGCATATCCCTGCCAGCTCTGACCAAAATGAAACTGCAGTGAAGAATCAAATATTACTTGAACACTTTTAATATCATGCGGTTCGTCCCAATTCAATTTTATCCATTCAGGATGTTTAAATGAAGTTTCAGCAGACACCCAAAGATTAGGAACATTTGTTGGACGGCTGTGCGGATTAACTACCATTGCCGGCTCATACATTGGTTGCAAGGGAAATACACGACACGAAAAAGAAAACCCAAGAAAACTGCTTATTTTTTGAGAACTATATGCATAATCATTCCAAATTGGTGCCATAATTTTTGCACCGTCAGCATCGGTTGCTCTTTGCTGTCCTATAGGAAGAGAACGCAATGTCCATTTTGAATGTGGATTTGGTCGGATGGGATCTTCCGGTCTTGGATAATAACGAAGCTGGCCGGGGGGCGATTCAATAACATGAAGCCTGATGGATGGATTTTCTTCCATTATAAGAAAGTGCCAGCCGGGTTGTGCAATATTGCATGAGATCGGTAAAGTAACCCACTGGTCTATACCCTGTTTTATATCTATCTTTCCTGGAACGATTTCTTTATCAGGAAAAGTTGAAGAATTTGCCGGTCCTTGATTAAAAGAATAATGTAATTGTGTTGCCTCGCTTGCGTCCAATCGAACTTGAATATAATCCAGATGATCCGTAACAATTGCCAATAATTGCATCCGGGATTTAGTAAGCGGCTCTGTTCCCCAACTCTCAGTTTGTTCATGTCCACCGAATACAGAAGATGCTGAAACAGTAGCTTTAGGTGCAATATCCTGAGGAAATGATGCTCCAAAATGATGAATATGGTGATCCGCCTTTATCAAATTGTTCTGAATAGCTTTGATACTTTCGCTTTGAGAAAGCTCTCTTATTGAACATCCATTTTTAATGGCATGTGCGGCTGCCATACCAACCGCCTCACCCAGTTGGGCACAGGTAAGCATTACCCGGGTGCTGGATAATGCATAGTGGGTTGCACTGATATTGCGACCTGCCAAAAACAGATTGTTTACATTCCGGGAGTATAGCGATCTTAAGGGAACATTATGTGGCCCACGAAGATATTGGTGCGTGCTTGGATTATCTTTATCATGAAACCCACCGGGAGGATGGTGATCAAATCCCCAACCGCCATAGGCAACCGAATCTTCAAAGTGAACCTGATCATCAATGTCTCCCATGGTAAGAATATGGTCTCCTTCAAATCGTCGCGATTCCCTTTTGCCGGGAACGGCACCCATCCAGTCTAATTCATAGGTTATGAGTTTCTCTGCAATGGGTGAGCGGTTTTTCAGGTAATCCCACACTGCCAGTGTAATGCGTTGCACCTCATCCTTAATTTTCATAGTATCATGAACAGTGTCCAGTTCTCCTCCCCATTCCAGCCACCAAAAACCACCGGTATCAGGAAAGAAGTGTTCATTAACAGGACGATAAGGACCAAAGTCATCAATGTTTAATTCCAAATCAACCCAATCAGGTCTTACAAATGGAATGGGTCTGCGAGCATCTCGTGCACGTAATTGTAAACTCATTCCCATAGTTTCCCTGGAAGGTTCTTCCGGGCACATGGGTTCGTTAAATTCCGAACGCGATTCAACTCCAAATCTATACACTGCACCTGCTTCAGCTCCTACTACTCCATCACCGGAGCAATCTGCAAAGTAGGGTGCTTGAAAAACATGCCAGCTTTCAGCCAAAGAACAATAGGCTTTGATGGATGCAACCCTAATAGTAACAGATTCGTTTTTGTAGTTATCCAATTTTGTAGTTACCACTTCGCAAACAGCACAGTTCAGAAATAAATCGAGATTGGGTTCGTTTCTAACAATATTTTCCAGCTCCAGATTCCAGCCTTCCGGGCTCCAGGTTGGATTTCTATACAGATTATTGAGGAAGATTTCTTCGATTAACCCTGTTTCGCGTGAGTAAGCAAAATTGCATAGTGTAGCCCCTACCGGTGGCACACGAATCTCGGTGCTCGCATTGCCTCCAAGTACGGGTCGATCCTGCACGAGTGCTGTCTTTGTTCCATTTCTTGCTGCAGTCACTGCTGCACAAATACCAGCTAATCCAGCCCCCACGACAACAAGATCATATTTATGTTCAATTGTTTTCATATAGATTCAGTTCTAATGATTGTTTTTATTTAAATTTTATGGATAGTGCCTATTTTTCCTATAAGGAAATGAACCAATAAGAATGCAACTAAATAGGCAGAACCAATAAAAATAAATATGGGTAAATAGGAATGACTTCCCACTGTAATACCAATTAATTTTTGAGTAATTACACTCATTAAGCCTCCCAAGGTTCCGCCAATTCCCGTAACCGTAGCTTGAACATGTTTAGGGTACACTTCGGTGGTGAGGGTGATATTTGACCAAAGGCCGTGAGATAACATAATTCCTGAAATCAACAGGATGGCAGCTATATTGCTAACCTGTATCGTAAGGGCAAAACAAAAAATCGGGATAGCAATTGATGCGATGAGCATAATTGTTTTTCTGGACTTATTTAAGCTCCAGTTTTTTCTTTCTATCAAACGCTTGGGAAGCCATCCACCCAATATGGTTCCAATACCCATGGCCGCATAAGGCAACCAGGCAGTTATGCCAATTTCGGCTGTAGAAAGCCCTTGAACATCATGGAGATATTTGGGAATCCAGAAAATAAAAAAATAAACCACAGGATCTATAAATATCCTTGCAGAAAAACATCCCCAACTTTCCTTTTTGCTTAGAATTCTTTTAATACTAATAGATTTCGGAAGGAGTTGGTCTGTATCCATTACCCTTTCATCCTTTATAATTAATGCTTTTTCTTCCTCAGAAATTCGTGTATTATGCTCAGGCAAATAATAATATTTTAACCACACCAGCAACCAAACAAAACCGATAGCGCCGGTAACTACAAAGGCCATTCGCCATCCCCAGGCAAGTGCCACAAAGGTTACCAATGGAACAGCAATGGTTGCTCCAATAGCTGAACCGGCACTAAAAAAACCAACTGCTAAAGCCCGCTCCTTCAATGGAAACCATTCTGAGATTGACTTGATACCTGCCGGAAAGTTTCCTGATTCTGTAACTCCCAGGAAAAAACGAGCAATAGAAAATTGCCCCACCGAGTTTGCGAAGGCATGTAATAAACTTACTAACGACCATGACCCAACCGAATAAGCAAAACCTTTTCTGGTTCCGATCCGATCGATGATACGCCCACTAATAGCATACATGATGGTATAACTGAATACAAATAAAGCGGTAATATTTGCATAATCTATATCAGACCAGTGTAACTCTTTTTGGATGGTTGGCGCCAAGATAGCCAGGGTACTTCTGTCAATATAACTCAATGCAGAAGCAAAGCAAAGTAGTATTGCTATTTTCCATCTGAAAGATTTGTTATTAAACAATATCATTAACTCTATTTTTTATTGCTTCTCACAGAATTATAAAACAGGAGAAGGCTGAATTTCTATTATTGAATACTATCTATTTCCTACTGACGCTACCCATTGCTTATGAAGTATTATCAATTCATTTACAATCGCAGGTTGTTCATCCATTTTATTTGAAAGCTCTGTCATATCTATCTCAAGATTCACAAGGCTGAGTACTTTTTCACCATCACCACTCAATTTCCATGGCCCCTTTCTAACTGCCCAAGTATCACCAAATTGCCAATGAAGTAAGCGGTCTTTTGCTTTGGCGTTATTTTTCATAACAGGCATAATGTCCATGCCATCGATTATATGATTCTCCGGTATTTTTACTCCGGCAAGGTGTAAGAAAGTAGGAAATAAATCCATTGATATAACGGTATTTTCATTTGTTTTACCTGAAGGAATTTTACCAAACCATGAAGCAATAAAGGGCACCCGATGCCCGCCCTCTTTCATATCCCCTTTTATGCCTTGTAGAGGCTTATTTGCATTTACACCTCTTGGAGCCTGTGCCCCATTATCTGAACAGAAAATCACTAATGTGTTTTTATCAAATCCATATTTACTTAACGCATCTCTTACTGTTCCAACTGATTCATCCAGGATTTTTATCATTTCATTGTAGGCAACCTGAGGTGATTTATTCTTTATGGAATCTCTTGCCTGCCATGGGTTATGGGGGGCCCCATGCGGCAGGTAAAGGAAAAAAGGTTTGTCCTGTGTTTGTCTTGAAATAAAGTCTGTAGCATACTTAGTTAATAAATCTGTTGTGTATCCAACTTCATTCTCAATTTTTTTCCCATTCCACCAATCCAGCTCTTTTAATCCATATAATGCCACATGTGAATAATAATCTACATTCCCTCCCATAAAACCGCGATACTCATCAAATCCATAATTCATGGGATGAAATTTGAATTCGTAACCAAGATGCCATTTTCCAATCATTCCCGTGTGATAACCTGCCTTCCGGAGCAGCCCTGCTATGGTGATCTCATTGGTTGAAATACCCCAGGCCCACCTTTGTGAAGGATTTAATTTCCGCTGTTCCTGAAATACAGGAGAGAGTTCAGCATCATTTACCCATTCGCATCTTTGCTGGTATCTTCCTGTTAAAAGTGCGGCACGTGTTGGTGAACAAACCGGACCGTTACTATGATAGTCTGTAAACCGCATCCCTTCAGCAGCCATACGATCAATATTGGGCGTTTGAATATCCTTGTTCCCATAACAACCCAATGAACCATACCCCAAATCGTCTGCCATGATCAAGACAATATTTGGCCTTCTATTGACAGTTTTTTGAGCAGTGCCAACTAAGGGGATTAACATAACCACGATTAATATCCAAAGCGAAGCCTTAACAGAAGTTGCTTTCATAACAAGCTTATTATTGTTTGATAAATCCAACTGCATCCGCAACGATGAAGCCATCTGCGTTTTCATTGGATATTGTAACCGTGGCTGGTTTCCCTTTTTCAAAATAATATTCTCCTACCCTGACCGAAAAACCAAGATTATCTCCTTGCCTGAAATTCCATTCCATTTTTTCAATACCATCTGCATGATGAATCGTAATCTTTGCGTTTGTTGCATTCTTATTATCAGGGAAATACATCAAACAAACTTTATACTTACCAGCCTCTTTCACCGGTAATTGATAAGTAACCTGAGCAGATCCTGTTGGTGAGGCTTGCTGGCAGTTATAGCTGAATAAGTTTCTCATTCCTGCAATTTTTTTAATTTCCCAGTTGCCATTATATTGAAGAAATTGATTTTCAGCAGAAGTAATTACGCCACCAATATTTTTTAACTGTTCAATATAGATACAATTAGAAGCTGTTCCTTTCGGGCCTATTTCAAAAGGGAAAAAAGGTTCAATCTTTGTTTTTGAAGAAAGGTTATTTTCAATATTCAAGTTCCAATTCCCCATGATGGGTTTGATCTCTTTATCACCTGCATTAAATATCACATTATTTTTAACGGTTGTATTACTGGTAGCCCAATCTAGAAATACACCATTTGCCAGTGTTCTTCGCGGCTTTTGATTGAATAACTGTTCATACCCCCAGATATCATAGAGATAATTATTCATGATATAATTTGGAGCAGCTAAACGATTCATGGTTGCAAAATGAATGGCTGCACCATCAATGGTTGTTTGCATACAATCATGTATTTCATTGAACTCTACAACATTGCCACCCTGGTTTCTAAAAGCGAATATTCCATTTCGTGACAGATCTCTAAAATGATTATGAGCAATATAATTTCCAGGCTCCATAGCCATAGATGCCGGTCTGGAATCTATGTGTACACCACCTCCATAATAACGAATTTTACCGCAGTGCTCTACAGTATTTCGGGTAATTCGATTCAAAATTGGAAAAACTTTGGAAGCTTTTTCACCTGCAGTGTACACTTTAGAATCATCCATATAAGACAATCGTGCACCCGTTAATAGAACACCTCCACCACCAGAATTTATTATAGTATTATTATCAAATACATTATTTCTACTATCGAGGTGTAACCACAATGCATATCCGCCAATATTTTCAAAATGACTGTCTGTAATACTGCAATCTTGCGCATTTTCAAACATCACCGCACAATCGGTGTGAACCCTTGCTTCTATTTGGCCCAACGTGAAAGTTGTATGCATAAAATCAAATCCCTGGAAATAAATATTTTTTATTGAGATACCTTTTTCAACCTCACCCCTCACATAAAATAGTCTGTTTAAATAAGGAAAAATTATTTCTGAATTATTAGGCAACTCCCCTTGCAATGGTTTATAATATAACCTTCCTTCTTGATGATCGAGATACCATTCATCCGGCATATCCAACTCTTCCTTAACTCCTTCTATCCAAAACCAACTTCCTTTATCAATTTCACCATGTTGCTCTCGAGGGCCTAAATTGATCAATGACTTGTCCATATCTACTCCTATAACATCATTCCATTGATTAAAAAAACGCCAACGGGGTACTAAATTAATTTGTGCATCAGATTCTTCACCCCAGCTTTTTTTTATTATCCCAACTGGAATTTGTACCTGATTCTTAGTGTCAGCAACTGAATATAAAAAGGGATTTGCTTGATTTGCATTGGGATAACGGGCTCTGGTGGCTCTTTTACCATTTACAAAAAGTTCGCGGAAGTTTACTGCGGAAAGAGGTTGTTTCAAATATTTTTCTGCATCATTCTCATTTCTTTTCCAACCCTTTGTTTCAGGAATAGCTACATACCACACCCCATCACTGTTTTTTTGCCATTTCCCACTGATTCGTCTGCCTCCACTGATCACCACTTTTTCTCCTGTAGCTGCTTTCCAGGTGATTGGAGCAGATTTTGTTCCAGAATCTTCTGACGTAAATTCAATAGTATGCGGTAAAAAATATACACCACCCCTGACGATTATTTCGATAGGATTTTGATTACCATTTTTTTTAGCTAATCGTACAGCCTTTTGCGCTGTTTCAAGCGAAGCGAATGGTCTTTCTTTTGAGCCATCATTAGAATCATTACCAGTCAATGCTACATAAAATTTTGTTATTTCATTCTTAGGAATTTGAAAAGAAAAAATCCCTATCAATAGTAATATTTTCACTCCAAAACATAATATTCGCATCATAACTCTATTTTTTTATTATCCCTTCCAGTAATTTACCCAATTCTTCATATCCAGAAGAATTAGGATGCAAACCGTCGCTGAAAAAAGCCTCATTGACTTTTCCATCGCCTTGCAACAACACATTACCGATATCTTCATATGCCACTTTTTCTGATTTGGTCATTTTTCGGATTTCTTTATTTATAAAAACGATACGCTCCTCATAGTCTCTCCTTGGATAAATACCCAAAATGGTGATTTTGGAATTGGGCTGATGCATTTTAATTACCTGCACTAAAAAGCGCAGACCTTCCAAAATTTCTTCATTATTATTCACACGTAAATTGTTAGTGCCAATATTGATCACAATTTTTTCAGGAATAATTCCATCCAATTCATCGTGATAAATTCGCCACAAAACATTTTCAATACGATCAGCTCCAAAACCAAAATTTCTCACTTCATAAGGAGCCAGGTATTTTTGCCAGGATTCTGCGCTTTTTGCATTTGGTTTGCCACCCCAGTTATGTGTAATTGAATTTCCTATTAGTAATACTTTATTAGATTCTGTTTTGTTTAGTGCCAGTATCGCATTATGGCGAGCCTCCCAATCATAGTTTGCTGGAGTGCGACGTTGACGGATGGGAATTTGTGTTTTAAATTTTCCAACGGGCTCCATAAATATTTCACGAAGCTTTTTCTCGTAGGCTTCGGCATACCGCATCATACCCAGATCGTTCGGATGTGTTCCATCTACCATCGCCTCATCATCTATCCCGATTTCTTTTAAAGAAAGTAGGTATATACCAGTAATACTTTCTTTACTCAGTTGATCAAAAGCAACATTCAATATTTTATTTGCGCTTTCATATAAAGTTTGTCGCTCCGGAATCATATAGCCATCTGTATATCCGGCATGCTCAGTAAGTAAAATCGGCGTGGAAGGATGTTTTGATCGAATAGTCTTAACTGATTCAATTATGCGTTTTTGAAGGGTTACCGAATCAATATCCTTACTGAGCAAATTTGGTAAACAGTCCAGAATAAAAATCCTTGCATCAATTTCATTGATCAAATCAATTAATGGATTTTCTAATCGCCCATTTCCTGAAAAACCTAAATTAACAACTGTGCGGTCGAGTTTACGAGATAGAATATTTGTCCAAGCCATACCTGGTCTGCTCGCACAGGCACCCTGAGCAATCGAAGTACCATATACAATAATTGGTTTTTCTTTACGAGTGGGTAGTATTTTAAAAATATTTCCGGTAGGCACTCCTATTTCTAAATTGCTCACCGTATTGTATAAGGGCAAAAAAAGCTGATATTCCCTTCCCAGTTTATGGAAATTATCGTTTGGCCTAAGTTGTGTAAATGAATATTGTATAGTGTCTTTGAAACTGGATTTTCCTGAAGCCCAATGAGACATACCATCACTATCAATCGCATACAAATCCACACCACTAACTCCTGTTGAAGGAATATGTGCTCTATTTACCGGACCGGTAACTTTGTAACGAACAATGATCTCGGGCGCATTACTTAAAAACCTTATGGAAAGACCAGCTGTTTGTTGCGATAGATCCCAAACAGGTTTTCTAACCAATGCTTCGGCACGCGGTGGAAGTCGCTGAATGGAATTGCCTATTTCTTTTGACCAGGCCTGTCCATCCAACACAGAAATAGAAGTGTCTGCCAGTTTCCACCAAAGGATATTGTTTTGGGCGCAAGCGAGAACGGAAACAAAAACAAAAGAAAAAGTTATAACCAAGTGTTTCATATCATCCAATCTTTAACCATTCAATAGTAAACAAGTTCTTATTTTTCGCACTTTAACAACCAGATAGAGATTTTTATTGCTCACGTGTTTTCAAGAACATAAATAAGCAGTATAGTTTTAAGTTGCCTTAATGGGATATCTATACGATACCAGTATTTTTTGTACTGAACCAACTATATTAGTTCAATTGAACTAATAGTAACAAATTTCAAGAATATATACTTTTAGTTATTATGAAAAATTCAAGAGGTCATTTGTGTATCTATGAACAGAACAAATGACCTCTTGAAAATTAATGTTACCAATCGATATTAGGAAAGATCAATATCCAGGATTTTGCGTAAACCCCGGATTTTTATTCACATCTAATTCTGATTGAGGAATTGGCCAAAGGTAATTGGCTGTTTTAAACACTCTTGGATTATCCATTATTTTAAAATTTCCTACAACACCCAGCAATGCAGCGAAAGAGCTATAATCTGGTGAAGAGTTTGCATCAAGTGTTGGTTTAGGAAGCGAATAATAAATAGTTCTGTTTAACGCTTTTCCAAAAAGTATCCCATTCATAACTTTTTCTGCAATCTTCCACCGGCGTATATCGAATAACCGCAAACCTTCTCCAACCAATTCTACCTTGCGTTCTCTTCTAATAATGGAACGTAATGCTGTCTGGTTCGTAGTTGTAATGGCAGGATAGAGCGTAGTTTGACCAACAGCAACCCCATAACCACGAGCCCTTACCTGGTTAATCGCATCCAGTACAGATGCATCTATCTGACCCAATTCAATCTTAGCTTCAGCATAGGTTAGTAATACCTCTGCATAGCGGATTAGTATAAAAGCTATCTCCGACTGAGTATTTAGTACCACATCCGCTGGGTCCAGGTATTTCTTCAAAACAAAACCAGAATAGGCAGAAAATGCATTGGTCACTTCTAAATTTGGAATCCTGCCTTGTGTTGGGGCATATCGTTGACAGGTTGTGCTGTCTGGATGAAAAGTCATGTTGTAAGTGACACCAGCCTGACCATACCATGTATCACCATCACCCAGTAAAGTTTGTCTCATTCTTGGATCCCTGTTACGAAACGGATCAGCAGTGGAATACAGTGGGGAATTATCAATGGTCAATCCGTCTGTGCACTCGTAACTATCTGCCATTGCCCTTGTAGGCACTAGACCTGAAAAGCCACTCGAATTACGAGCATTATTACTTTGAGACAAGGTAGTGGTACGAATAGTCACCTTATAATCAAAAGCAAGGATTGTCTCTCTTGAATTCTCTCCGGCATACATGAACAGGTTCCTATAGTTTGGATAAAGGGAATGGTAGCCGAGGTCCATTACTGCTTTTGAAGCAGTAGCTGCTATATCGTATTTGGCATTGTAAAGCGCTATGCGGGCTTTAAATGCCAGTGCTGAAGTTTTTGTAGCCCGCCCGATATCAGTTCCTGTGTAAGAGACTGGCAATTTGGCAGCTGCTGAATCCAAATCGCGGAATATGAAATTCAGCACTTCTGCCTGTGGAGTTCTTGGTAAAAAAGATTCATCAACAGATATGGATTTATCAACTAATGGAACATCACCATATAAGGATATTAGATTTCCATAATAATAAGCCCTGAGAAACCTTGCTTCGCCTTCTATCCTAGAGTATTGAGCTGCTGGTGTTACTGCCTTAGCTTTAGACATATTATCCAATAACATATTGCACCTACCAATACCTGTATAGTAAAGAGACCATATGGTTTTAATCATAGTAGTGCTTGGAGTATGTTGACCTAATCCGATTGCCTGAGCATCAGTAGTAGGTCTTTGCCATATAACATCTGTTGTTCCCTCCAACTGCATCTGATAGGGGAACCCATCTTGGGTATAAGTCAAATTATTATAAATTGCATTTACTGCAAGTGTTAACTGATCAGCAGTGGTATAGTAGGTAGCGCTATTGGGCTGATCTTCCGGAAAACGGTTGAGGTAGTCTTTATTGCAACTAAATGCAAGAACAACCGACAACAGACATATAATAAAATTGATCTTTTTCATCGTTTTATCTTTTAATGATTTATTTAAGACTCATACGAACTCCTGCAACGTATGAAGATACTTGTGGATAGAAAAAAGGATTCCCCAATTGTGCCTCAGGGTCATATCCTGGGAATTTATCCCAAGAGAATACGTTCTGCCCGCTAACATAGATTTTGAAAAGCGAGAATGGCGTTTTTCTGAGAACAGTTGCAGGGAAAGTATAACCGATAGAAATAGTCTTCAACTTGATATAAGAAGCGTCTTTAACCCAATAGCTGGATGTTTGTGTATTATTCGTTTGTGCGATAAAAAACTTTGGATAGGTTGCGTTCGCATTTTCCTCATCAGTTTTTGCTGGGTTCCATCTGCCTAAGTGAATGTCCCGAACACTGCCTGCATTAAAGAAAGCCCATGCGGCATCCTGTATCTGGAGACCATTATATTTACCTACTCCCTGAAAGAAAAGGGTTAAATCGAATCCTTTATAATCAAAGAATAAATTGGCACTATAGGTATATCGGGGGATTCGGCTGCCGATAATTACACGGTCATTTGCATTGATAACTCCATCATTATTCTGATCCACATAACTAATATCTCCCTTACCGAAGGAACCAAACTGTGTGGGGCTAGCAGTAACCTGAGCTTGATTTAAAAATAATCCTCTCGCTTGAAGTCCATATAAAGCCCCAATCTCCTGACCCTCTTGTGTAATCTGGAATCCAGAAATAGAAGGTCCAGTACCTTTTAAGTCAATCACTTTATTTTTTACGTCAGACAATACCCCTGTGATACCAAATTTGAAATCTTTCCCAATTTTGTCATTATAACCAATCTGGAGATCCCAGCCCTTGTTTTCAACTTTACCTGCATTCTGCACACCCGCAGAAAGACCTACAATTAATGGAATTGGAAGTGTAAGTAAAATATTATCAGTATTTCTTACATAATAATCAAATTCTACATTTACTTTATTTCCAAAAAGGGAAGCATTAAAGCCGAAATCTAGCATTTTAGTAGACTCCCAAGTAATTTCACGATTGGCAACAACATTCTGAGCTGCAACGCTTACAATATTGCTATTGAATACACCTTGTCCTAATGTAACAGAGGAGATGTAAGGATAATCTCCTATATTCTGATTTCCTAATTCACCATAAGAAGCTCTTAGTTTTAATAAATTCAACCATTTAACATTACTAAGAAACTTTTCTTTCGTCATGATCCAACCAGCAGAAACTGAGGGGAAAAAACCATAGCGTTTATAGTCTTCAGAAAATCTGGATGAACCATCATATCTAGCATTGATTTCCAATAAATACTTGCTGTTAGCAACAAGATTCATCCTTCCATAGAAAGACCTTAATGCCCAAGATGTTGCATCACCACTTGCATTCTGGTTTAATGAAGGATAGGCATTTAATTGAGTTAAATCAGGAAACAGTGTTAATTCTCTTGATGCGCCGAAGGTTTGCGTTCTACTATCAGTTTGTTCTGCTCCAGCTAGCACACTCATATCCAGCCATTTAAAGCTTTTGGTATAATTAGCCTGTACTTTTAAATAATTGGTAAGTGCATTTGAATTGCTATTAGAGAGTGATACTTTGTTAGGATTACTAAAAAGAAGGGCTTTTGTATCAAAATTCAAATAATCAATTTTCTGTTGATTGTTGCTATTATAACTAGTACCAAAATTTGGCGCAAAATTAAAATTGATATTCAATCCTTTTATTGGGGTATAATTTGCCTGTAGATTTATCAGGGCAGTATTTCCTATTGTACTATTTACACCAGAAGCCTCAGAGTATGCCAATGGATTACCACCTTCCCATCCTGGACCCCAAGAGCCATCAGAGTATTTTGCGGCATATATAGGAGGTACCCGATATACTTGTCTAAATAATTCACTATAGCCAATACTAGGTGCTATATTTTTATCTTGTCTAAGGTTGATGTCGAATTGAAAACTCAACTTATCTGAAGCCTTATAATCAGCATTAAGTCGAAGGCTATACCGTTTGAACCCTGAATTATTTATAATACCGTTTTGGTCCATATAGTTTACCGCAGCTAATAACTTAATGCGATCTGATCCACCACTTAGGGTTATAGTATGTTGTTGTTGTGCGCCATTGGTAAAAGTTGACTTCTGCCAATCTGTATTGGGATAATGGTCGGGATCGATGGCATTGTTTGCCAAATAACTATCGATGTAAGCAGATGTAAAACGAGCAGCCCCTCCCTCGTTGGTGAGCGCCTCATTATACATCTGCATAAAACCAACTGCGTCAAGATATTTTGGTTTATCTACAGGTGTTTGTGTTCCAAAAAATGCGTCATAATCCACTTTCATTTTTCCAGACTTCCCTCTTTTTGAAGCTATCAAAATTACACCACTTGCAGCTCTAGAGCCATAAATTGAGGCCGAAGCAGCATCTTTCAAAACAGAGATAGACTCAATATTATTGATATCGATATCATTAAAACCAGCAACTACCCCATCAATTAAAACCAATGGATCATTATTACCAAGAGTACCAATTCCACGGATACGAATCTGGCCGTTGGCATTAGGGACTCCATTTGCCTGAGTAACAGTAACACCCGGTAATGCACCTTGAAGCGCTACAGTTGTATTCATAACAGGGCGCTTAGCTAATTCAGCTCCACTAACCACAGAAACTGCACCCGTAAGATTTACTTTTTTCTGGCGGCTATATCCTACTACTACAACCTGATCAAGGGAATCTGTCTGTGATTCCATGGTAACTAACATTAGGGTTGAAGTAGCGGGTAGCTCTACTGACTTGAAACCAACTGATGAAAACTGCAGAATGGATGGGATTTTTGCATTGATAGTGAATAAACCCTCTGCATTGGTTGAAGTTGCTTCACTCGAATTCTTAACTTTTACCGTGACAAGTTCCATCGGTTTCCCATCTGAAGCCATCACTTTTCCGGAGACCTTTCCAGTTTGGGCAAGAGCATCGCCTACTGGTAAAAGTAGTTGCAGGAAGAAGACACAACATAAAAAAATAGGTATTTTTCTCATATAGCAGCAATTATTTGTGCCAAATTATCAATTAGTATTGGAATGAACAATGTAGCAAATGATCCAACTTACGGTTTAAGTATCGAAACCGTAAACGTTTACGATACCGATAGATAGTAAAAATTATTTTTTTCAAAAAATGTATGACAGCAGGCATTTAGAACAAGTTATTTCAATTAGATTGTGGTGATTTATTAATGATCAACCTATCTAATTATTGATATATTTTAGATAGATAGATAGATATATAAAAGTTTATGTCACGTGTCAAATGCCCAAAATGTAATAAAGCTGAACGAATACTCAAATCAGGTATCGTTCGAAATAAACAGCGCTTCTATTGCAAAGACTGTAATTATCACTTTATTGAAGCCAGCCCCAAGAGAAAAAACAATATAGTTCTCAAGAGTAATAATGACCAGATATCCTTGCAGGATATTGCTGCTGCGGCAGGAGTATCTACTACCACCGTATCAAGAGCTTTAAAAGACCGAACTGATATTAGCGAAAAGACAAAAAAGTTCATCAAGGAATTGGCTAATAGTATGAATTACCAGCCCAACATGCTTGCACAAAGTCTGGTAAGCCGCACAACACATACACTAGGGGTTATTATACCCAGCCTTGAAACCACCATCTTTTCAACCATGCTTAGTGGCATACAAGAGGAAGCATCCCGATATGGTTATCGTGTCATCATCTGCACCTCTAACGAAAACCAAGAAACAGAAATTGCCAATATTCTGGGGCTTATGAATAATATGATAGATGGACTGCTGATCTGCCACACTATTCAAACCAGTACATTTGAACATATTAGAATCCACATGGGAAAACGAATTCCCATTGCACAATTCTACCGGGTAGCGATTGACCTCCCTATAACGCAAATACTGGCAGATGACGAGGTTGGTGCAGAAGAAGTTACTGAATATTTGATCCAAAAAGGTTGCACAAGAATAGCCATGCTACTTGGGTCAAAGAGTTTGTCTATCACACAGAAAAGATTTAAAGGCTATCAAAATATCCTCAAAAAGCATGGAATAAAAATTGATGGGAAACTACTTGCTTATGTTGATTTCAGTTTGGAACAAGTAGAAAAAGCACTCGATAAATGGTTAAAGATTACACCTAAAATCGACGCTATTATTTCAATTTCAGATAGGAGTGCCGTACAAATAATCCGCCAACTCAAAAAAAAGAAAATAAAGATCCCCAATCAAATTAGAGTATTTGGATTTGGGAATGAATTTGTTGGAGAGATTGTGGAGCCACAGCTGAGCACTTTTGACACGAGAATACGGGTTATAGGCGAAGAAGCCTCGCGGTTACTCATAGAACAGATCATTTCCGGCAGCCGCGAAATAACTTCTAAACTTATACCCGGAAAGCTTGTGATCCGGGATTCGGCCTGATAAAAAATCTTCAAAACATTGTTTTATTTTTATCTACTTTTTTTTGCTGCATCTCTGTTGAGCCATGTTTCTTTCTAAGTTCAGAAAATAATTTGCGCATCTTTTTAGTTTTTGAGTATACAAAGGATTATGAGTAATATTTTCCAATTCATTAGGATATTCTGTAATTTAACTTGTCACTTGAACAAAAATGAATCGAACAAAAGCAACTGTTTTCCTTTGCCTTTAAAAACAAAACACAAACTTTGCTTGTCTTTCATTTTAGGCAAATGGCAACTTATGTTTTCATAAGTTCCTGAAAGATTCGTCGCACCAAGTTTACATAAAGCAATTAACTCTCCTTTTGGTGAATCTTTTCGAATCTCAATAGAGGAAGCAGTATTGGCTACAACCTTACATTGAATTGTTCGCTTTTGGTCCAGATTTTTGATATTTGGATAAACAAGAAAATCATTGTTTTCAATATCAGAAATAGCAAATCCACCGTTGGGAATTTCCCTTTTTTTTATGCCGGAAGACTCGAAATAATCTTCCGCTTGAATTGGCTGATTTGCATCGTATTGGCCTACCCCAATTCCGTCAACCCGAACGGCTGCCATTTCGCCGTTTTTTTTGTAATGAAGATAACTGATAAAGGAATTTCGGTAATATCGGTTGCCAGTCTGACTGATATCATCATAAGCAAAATACCACTGCTTATGGAACTCGAAAAATGATCCGTGCCGCCCTTGCTGAAATCCCTTTGGCCAAGTTGGTTTCTCGTAACCGGGTGCAAAACTGGTAGAACCCATGATTGAACCGGTGTAATTGTAAGGTCCGTAAACATTGTCGGCCATGGCATAAAAACAACCCCAGGACAAATAGTATTTTCCATTGTAAAAATGAATATATGGTTTATCATCGGTTGGCATTTTGGTATTTTTCCCATCCTGGTTATAGGGGCCACGTGGATTTTTAATGTCAATCTTGTGAGGTTTCTCTGCAAGTGAAATCATGTCAGGATTTAGTTTGGCGATGTAATAATCCCATACACCGAAGACAATGTAATATTCACCGGCAGCATCCTGTATGATACCAATATCGTATTCTTGGGTTGGTGTAAGTTCAGAGGGCAACAAAGGTTTACCTAAGGGGTCTTTCCATGGTCCTGAAGGTGAATCACTAACAACAACACCAGATTGTTTATTCTCTTCTGAAAAATACCAGTAATATTTTCCGTTACGAAAAGCCATATCCGTTGCCCAACAACCTGAGAAGGATTTTCCGATATAAGTATCTTCTGGTTTTAGAACAGACTCAAGTTTCCAGTTGACCAAATCATCAGATGACCACAACCACCAATCGTCTAATACAAAGCCTTTGTTTTCGATAGATCTATCATGACAAACTGATAAATATGCTTTCCCATTAATTATCCGGATATGAGGGTCGGTTACTCCTTTGTTAGATATTATAGGATTTTGGGTATAGCCGACCATTTGAAAAACTAAAAAAATAATTATTGTACAAAATGTTTTCATAAAGTCTGATGATGAGAGATACATTTTCCTAATTTATTTTATTCAAAAGTCAAAATCCTTTCCAAAAACTCAACCGGTAATTCATAGGTTGGATTAAATTGATTACCAGCGGCATAATTGCCAACCTGATTGATTATTTTAATACTGTACAGTACCTATCTGATATTAGCATAGCATACATCAAAAATATTTCATGATCCCATCCACCACCAGTTGATGTCCCTTTTCATTTGGATGATTTACCTGCGACATATAATCTGTTATTTTCTCACTTGATGACACTATTTTTTGAAACGCTTTATAATTGTCTACTATGCCAATTTGATATTCATTTGACAATGCAACAATCTGCGTACAAATCTTTTGTAAATTAGATTCGGTATTCAATAAATCTATCCGCTGATCTGGTGTAGCGGTCAATAAAACAATCTTACAATTTCTTTCTAACGCAGCTTTTATCATGGATTCCCAAGCTGATCGGGAAGCAGCTAATCCTATACCAACATCATTCAAAGCATAATCGATAAACAGTACATCCGGATTATGATTAAGCACTTGGTTCTCAAAGCGCATTGCACCTTGTTTAGAATTTTCTCCGCCAATACTTGTAAGAATTATATTGATAACAGCATAGGGATATATTTCTTTTAAGTCTTTCAATAAAAGAAAAGGATAAGACTGAAGCGACCTGACTTCCGGCGTTTTAAAATATCCCGACGGAACTGAGTGCCCATGAAAAACCAAATTGATGGCTCTATTTTTAGGCCACTGTTTTCCCAATTCGTTTTTAATTATTTCCAGATAATTGTCTTTTTCATTACTCTGAATGATAGACTTTTGATATGCTTGTTTACTCTTATCTATAGCAAAAACAGGAGTAACAAAAGGAGCAAGTATTCCAGATATGGCTGCAGATTTAATAAATTTTCTACGTGATGATTTTTTCATTATTAATGGATTTTACAATTGAGGTCACCGAGATATCAAAGACTGGCCACTGCTTTATGGGCGATCAATTATTTTGAATTAGATTTTGATATCGGCACCGAACCAAACACCTCTCGCACTGCTTCAAGGTATTTCATTCCGTTAATCATATCCGGCTCAAGATAGCTGCCCTCTGTCCACTCGTTCCAACAGTTGATGTTCAGGATTCGCGGGCCGTTCGGATTTGCCAGCAGACGTTGCTTGGTTAACTCCAGTGCTTCCTTAAAGCGCGCTGGTGTGTTGCCGCTGATGGTATTCTTGAACGGGTAGCCGGAATTGTCATAGGGATCATCCTGGTTGGCGCGCGGGCTGGAATCCCAACCCATCGTAACGTTCGGGTAATATGGAATATCGAATCTTTGAACTGCTTTGTCCCAATACTTGAAATAACCATCGCGTACTTCGTTATAGTCTGTCTGCATTGTCGGCAGTGCCACGTGGTGAATCCATACGTATGAAGTGAATGAATCAAAACCGAGGTCCTTAACCAATTTAACCGGGTCTGCAGGCACTTTTTCGGCAGGCAGGATCGGTTTACCCCATACTACAGCGTTTAGATGCAGTCCTGGCAAACCGGCGGCGATGGCTTTTGCGCGGAACTTATCCAGTGCTGCACGTGTTGCCTCAACCGTACCGAAATTTTGCAGTAGATTGGTTAAGTCGTAAAACGAAAAATACGGTTTGCCGTCAATCTTCCAGTAAGAAGGATGTAAAAAATAATCCTTGATGATGTGGTCGCAGATTTTTTCGAAATTCTCCGGCGTAACCTGACCGGGATATAATAATTTTTGGGGAGTTCCTTTCTTGTAGGGATGAATATCCACCCAATCATGATTGGCCCACATGAGTGCAAATTTGATTCGTTTGTTGTTCTTGGCTTTGAGAAAGCCCTTATCAATTGGGCGATCGAGAAAAGGGCCATCATTGTAATAATACCAGTCGAAGATGAACGCACCAATGCCATGGTCGGCAGCCGCAGCAATTTTCTGTTCCATCACTTTGGCATTCGATTCATCGGTGTACCCCCAGAGTGGTACTTTCGGCTGTTGATGATTGGGGAAACGCGGTTTTGCCGCCTTAACCAGTTCCCACTCGGACCAACCTTTGCCCTTTGTTTTTTCATTGCGCGGGTCGTTTGGGTGATAATTGCCGAAATAGTAACTGGCCACCGTGATCTGCGAATCCTGAACTGCAGCGGGACTTAGCGGCAATTCTTGACTTGCCAATCCGATGTCGCGTTTTATGTGAATCTTGCTGTTAAGGCTGGAGGCATCAGTAAATGCTCCTCTATCAAAACTAATAGGATTGGTGAAGAGTACCCCAATAGCCGAAATTGTTACAACATTCAGGAGTTTTATTTGCATGCTCATTTTGTGTTTCTATTTTACGGTTTTTGAGAGTTTTGATTGGAATCAGTAATTTCAATTCATAATTTTTACAGGACCCAATAATCCTGACGGTTGCAACGGACTTTTTGGATTATATGGATTAACCGGGCACCAGGTTTTTCTTTCATCGATAGGCAATTTGCTGTCGCCAATTAATCTGTTTACCCAGGTATTCACCACTTCTATCTTCAATTCATTTTCTCCTTGTTTAACAAATTTTGAGATGTCTAACTGGTAAGGCGCAGTCCATACTCCTCCGGCATAGCTTCCATTTATACTAACTTTAGCCATAGCAGTAACTGCACCAAGGTTAATCAACACCTTTTCGCCTGCAGCTAATTTTGATAGATTGAATTTACGCGTGTAGAAAGCGGTTCCTGAATAGTATTTAATCCTATCATCATTGGAGCTAGTCCAATCCTGAAGTGATTCGAAAACAACAGGCTTCTCAGGCCCTCTTTGCAGCGCATCAAAATTAACCGTCCACGGTCCTTTCAGTTCCTGAACGATTGCTGATTCAGGGTAATTGACTTTACTATCACTGGAAGGAGCTTGGCCCGCAGGTTTACGAAATACCACGAACACACTTTCGTATGCTTCCAGCTTTAAGGGAACGGCGGTTGTATTCTCGTTCTGTTTATAGGCGGGAAGTTTTCGGATATATCCGTTAGCGGCTTCCCAAAGTTCCGGCTGCATACCTTTCACTCTAAACTCGGGTATCACTACTTTGGTTTCAGATGTCTGGTTGGATATAAAATAAATTTCTCCCTTATCTATTTTACGATGACCAAAATGAATGGAATTATCTTCCGGCAATTTGCAGTCGGGAACACAGTTGATTAAAGCAAACGCCTCCTTCATGCTCATTCCGTTAATGATCATCCCCTTTCCAAATTTTCTTGATTTTACTTTTACGCCATCTACATTACCCCATAATTCTGAAGCCATTTTACTGATCTGCTGGTCGGCTTGTGGCTGATTTTGTAAACTCGGAGAACGTTTAGGTGCAGGACCAAGAATGATGGCACCATCCGTTACAAGTTGTTTTATTTTAGAAAGTAATTCGGGCCGCATGGTTTCCATTTTGGGTAACACCATCATCCGATATTGCGTGCCATGTGGCAAAGTAATCAGCCCATCCTTCACTGTCATATATTTTTCAATTACCTCGGCATTCATATAATCAAACTGATAGCCTAAGGGTAAGGCCGGATCTGTAACGCCTGTCATTTTGGGCGCATCTTCTCCAATAAAATAAGCTACATCAGCTACATTCAAACCCTGCTGAAGCATGAAATTTGTTCTTTTCAGATATTGGGTATAGAGATCGATTTGTGAAAACCAGGTATTTTTTCTGTTAAACTCATTTCCAAACCAGGCGTTCATTCCCGGATTCTTATCCTCATAAGGTTGGGTAATAAAAACATGTAATAATGTGTTATTGATTCCCTCAGCAAAAAATCGGTCGCCCCTTTGTTTGATGGTTGCAGGATACCTGCTAAATGCTTTACCGGAGCAGGTATTTGATTCTGCGGAGATTTTTGTTTTGCCATAAATATGACCACAGGAAGTAGCTGCCCGGTTTTCAATATCACCCAATTCACCCTCACTCCAAAACTCACCACTAATTTCATCAGATTGTCCCCCATACATCAAAAACTCACCGGGGAAACCCCAGTGACCATAATTTTCCAACCAGGTTTTTAATCCGTTTTTATGACTAACGTCTCTTAATCCTCCCACATAATCATACGCTACTTTATCGGCAACCATCCGACGCATATCCCAAAGAAATCGATCTGAGGCCTGCTCGCTGTTTACCACAATGCCACTATAAACCGGCAGATAGGGCGTGGGATCATACCCATATTTTTTTCTAAACTCTTCCATAAATCCATCAGTAAAATTCTGTCCACCCATTTCATAACTATCCTGAACAACCACTTTAAAACACTTTCTGTCGGCGGCAGGTATTCGTTTCAGCACTTCACCCATGTGTCCATAAAAATGTTTTTCCACTAATTTTTTACTCATCTTATCAACTTCATATCCGGTTGCCTCAGGAGATGCGGGAGAGTTGACTGTGCCTGTTGGTGTCATACCTGTTCGCATAATTACCCAATTACCTGCCGGAACCTCCCAGTTAAGGGTACCATCTGCTGACATGTATTTTGATATATCAATTACTTTTGAAGCATCAACTACCAAAGCTTTGTTATCTGCTTCCGGCTGTTGTCTCCACTGGTAATCCTTCCAGTAGGGCAATGGCGTTGGATGCATTTTTGCAAGGGTTTTCTCACTAACACGTTCAACACGTGGTGAAGCAGAGAGTTCTACTTCAGCAAGTCCGCTGCCAGGAAATGCATCTTTTGGTGAATCCACTGATTTAATTTTTTCATTTTTTATAATTAAACGAAAAGAGGAAGCTGTACAGGTGGGAAAAGACATAATAACCGGAGCATAAGGCTCAAAACCTACATTTAGTGCAGGTCTTGAACGGTTGATCTCAAATTCAGAAATTGTAACGTATTCACCATTCGAAGTTTTTGCCTGCAGCTTTGCCTTTGCCAACATCGGTTTTTCTGT
>CANGOX010000057.1 GCA_947455605.1 Chitinophagaceae bacterium | reverse complement strand
TCTTTGGCACTAAGAACGGAAGGGTATATGCCATTGACCCCGCAACCCGCAGGCGAGTATGGACAACCCGGATAGACAACTCAATGGTAAATACGGTTAAAGTGCTCAGTTCAAAACAGCTGATCGCAGCAACCATGGACGGAAAAGTATCTCTTTTGGAAATCAAATAATCAATCACATGCGTAAACTCTTTATTGCCTTATTGCTAATGTCTACACTGCTAACTGCCCATTCGCAGCAGCGGATCTTTATTTATCCTTCATCCGAAGGAATTATAAAACCGGGGTTTGATACTACGGCACCCTATATGGACTACTACCCCTCAAAAAACACTTCTACCAAAAAAACAGTGGTGGTGATCTGTCCGGGTGGCGGCTACCAGCACCTTGCCTGGGAAAAAGAAGGGGTATATCCTGCACAGTTTTTCAATGAAAACGGAATTGATGCTTTTGTATTAAAGTACCGGCTCAATAACAATAAACAGGAGGGGCATCGCTA
This sequence comes from Chitinophagaceae bacterium, assembly GCA_947455605.1. Taxonomy (GTDB): domain Bacteria; phylum Bacteroidota; class Bacteroidia; order Chitinophagales; family Chitinophagaceae; genus Sediminibacterium. The sequence goes on along the minus strand of CANGOX010000057.1, from coordinate 21,533 downwards.
CCCCGACCAGTATAATGATGTTACCACAGCCATCCGTATCGTTCGTTCGAGAGCGGCAGAGTGGGGCATTGATCCCGAAAAAGTAGGCGTGATGGGCTTTTCAGCGGGTGGGCACCTGGCTTCTACGGCTGCCACCATCTTCCAGAAAGGCGATCCAAATGCACCGGATCCGCTGAGAAGGTTTGATACCCGCCCCTCTTTTGCGATACTGATGTATCCCGTAATTACCATGGATACCAGCTTTGCCCATCGCGGCAGCCGGGATAACCTGCTGGGAAAAACGCCAGATGAAGCCCTGGTGAATGCATTGTCAACCGAAAAAAGAGTAAGCGCCGATACCCCACCGGTATTACTGGTACATGCAGATGATGATAAAGCTGTGCCGGTGATGAACAGTATTGCCTTTTATACCGCGATGAAGAAGTATAAAGTGAAAGGAGCGATGATCATTTATGATCATGGTGGACATGGTTTTGGTATGGCACCCCAGGATCCCCTGCTGAACCAATGGCCCACACAATGCGTACAATGGTTGCAGAGACTGGGTTTCAAATAAACAGGGTTCCATAACAAATAAATTTTCCTCGAGTGAAATGATGATATTTACAGAAATATTTTTTTAACTTTCCTATCTCATCATTAACAAAACACAAATTCATACCATCATGGCAAAAGCAAGTAAAAAGAAAGCCGCTAAAAAACCAGCCAAAAAAGCGGCTCCTAAAAAAGCTGTAAAGAAATCAGCCAAGAAAGTTGCGAAGAAAGCACCTGCTAAAAAGAAAGCGCCAGCAAAGAAAAAAGCCGCTCCTAAGAAAAAAGTGGTCGCTAAAAAAACGGTGAAGAAAGCCGCTAAAAAAGCACCTGCCAAAAAGAAAGCACCTGCCAAAAAGAAAGCACCTGCAAAGAAAAAAGTGGCTCCTAAGAAAAAAGTGGTCGCTAAAAAACCCGCAGTAAAAAAAGCAGCACCCAAACCGGCTCCAAAACCGGCACCTAAGAAAAAAGTGGCCGCTAAAAAACCGGCTCCTAAAAAAGTTGTACAACCCGCACCAGCAGTAGTTCCTGCGCCGGCACCGGTATTATTTGAAGTGCCCGCAGAACAACCTGAAACAAACCCTACCGAAGGGTTAGAATTAGGAAGTAGTGGTGCGTCTGCAGGATAAAATCACCCTTACCAAATAGTTCAACTCCTGTTATTGTCTGAAAAGAATAATGACAGGAGTTTTTTGTTTCAATAAGCCATAAGAAAAATCAGCTACCGTATTCATCTTTGCGTGAATACGTTTTTACACCTACCAAAACTAAACTTATGCGTCACTACTTTATTGCATTGATCTGTTTGATCGGATCTTTTGCTTCTGCACAAACGCCTTCCAAAATTGCCGACAAAACCAAAAACATGAAACGCTATGATGGCTATTTCACTTTCTGGTGGGATGCAGTCAATGGCAAGATCTGGTTACAGGTAGATAAATTTGATAAGGAATTTTTATACGTCAATTCCCTTCCTGCAGGTTTGGGTTCGAATGATATTGGTCTCGACCGTGGCCTGATCGGTGGAACCCGTATCGTTGCTTTTAATAAAGTAGGCAAGAAACTGTTTCTGGTTCAGCCCAATTACAGCTACCGGGCTACCTCCAATGATAAAAATGAGCAGCGCGCAGTAAAGGAATCCTTTGCCCAGTCTACCATTGGCAGTTTTGTGATAGACGAGGATGAAGGTGAAAAAGTATTGGTAGATGCTACTTCTTTCTTTGTGAGAGATGCACAGAATGTATCCGACAGGATCCGCACCATGCGCCAGGGAACCTATATTTTCAGCGAGCCCCGCTCTGCTATGTATATGACGAATACAAAGAATTTCCCATTGAACAGTGAGTTTGAAGCCACCATTACTTTTACCGGTGGTAGTGATGCGGGAAGATTTGTAAGCACTGTAACCCCTTCTACAGAAGCCATTACGGTAAGAATGCACCACTCATTTGTGCAGTTACCCGATGATAAATACAAACCCCGCCGTTATGATATCCGCAGTGGTTATTTCGGCATCTCCTATTTTGATTACAGTAGTCCGTTCTCAGACCCAATTGAAAAAATGTTCATTGCCCGTCACCGACTGGAAAAGAAAGACCCTTCTGCAGCAGTAAGTGAAGCCGTTAAACCTATTGTGTATTATATAGATAACGGAACTCCGGAACCCATCCGCTCTGCTTTAATGGATGGCGCCAAATGGTGGAACCAGGCTTATGAAGCCGCCGGTTTTAAAAATGCATTTGTTGTAAAAGTATTACCCGATACAGCCGATGCCATGGATATCCGCTATAATATGGTGAACTGGGTTCACCGTTCCACACGCGGCTGGAGCTATGGTGCTTCTATTACCGATCCAAGAACCGGTGAGATCATTAAAGGACAGGTTACTTTAGGCTCATTACGTGTTCGTCAGGATTACCTGATTTTCACCGGACTACTTTCTCCTTATGAAACAGGCAAGCCTGTTCCGGAAACCATGAAAATGGCTGCTTTGCAGCGCCTTCGTCAATTAGCTGCACATGAAATAGGACATACCCTTGGCTTACAACATAATTATGCTTCCAGTTTCAATAACCGCGCATCGGTAATGGATTATCCGCATCCGAATGTATTTGTAAACAGTAAGGGAGAGATCGATTTTACACAAGTGTATACGAACGAGATCGGTGATTGGGATAAACGTGCCATCACCTATGGCTATTCCGATTTTGCACCCGGCACCGATGAGAATACCGCATTGAACACCCTGCTGGAAGAGAATACCAAAAAAGGTTTGCTCTTTATTGCAGATGCCGATTCACGTGCAGCCGGTGGAATGCACCCGAAAGCACATTTATGGGATAATGGTACCGATGCTGTTGATGAATTAAAAAGTGTCTTACAGGTTCGACAGAAAGCCATGGCGCAATTTTCTGAACAGGCCATCCGATTGAATACCCCTTTATCAAGATTGGAGGATGTTCTCGTTCCTATATTCAATTATCACCGTTACCAGTTAGAAGCTATCTGCAAACTGATCGGTGGCATGAATTACAGTTATAGTGTTCGCGGCGATCTGCAACAGAAACCGGAAGTATTGTCAAATGCTATGCAGCAAAAAGCATTAGAGGCTGCTCTGGATTGTTTATCACCGGAACTCTTAACCATGCCCGATAAGATCATGCAGATGATCCCGCCACGCCCACCTTTATACTATGGGGTTGGTGAACTCTTTCCGAAAAGAGCAGGAATGAGTTTTGATCCATTGGCTGCTGCAGAAGCTTTGACAGATTATGAATTAGGTTTTCTCTTCCATCCGGAAAGAGCAAACCGCCTTGCCCAGTTTAAGGCACAGGCCAATACCATTGGATGGGATGATGTGCTGGATGCCATCATCAACAAAACCTGGAAAACACCGGTGCAAAAGGGTTTGAAAGGAGAAGTACAATTACAAACACAGCAGATGGTGTTAACCTGGATGATCGGGTTAAGTCAGAGTGATAATGCTAACTATATTGTAAAATCCATCTGCTTCGACAGACTGCAATCCTTAAAACAATATGCCGAACAAATGAAAGCCGGTAATGCCGCGCTAAAAGCCCATTACAGTTATGCCATCGAACGCATCAGCAAACCAAAAGACATTGCACTCCCGCAACACAAAGAGATCCCACCGGGAGCACCGATCGGTTGTGATTTTGATGAGGAGAACTGATTACGTGAATCGTCAATCGTGAGTCGTCAGTTTAAAAAAATCCTTAATAAAGAGGGCAAGATGAAATAAAAATTTCATCTTGCCCTCTCTTCTTTTGTCGACTCACGACTCACGACTCACGACTCACGACTCACGACTCACGACTCACGACTCACGACTCACGACTCACGACTCACAACTCACAACTCATTTCACCAACACAATTTCCACCCTCCTGTTCTTCTGTCTACCTGTAGATGTGGCATTGGTACTTACAGGAACACTTGCTGCAAATCCTTTGGCAATGATATTATCAGAAGGATAGTGTAAATGATCCATCAGGTATCTCTTAACAGTTTCGGCCCTGTTCCGGGATAGTTTCTGATTATACTCATCAGTACCAAAACTATCGGTATGCCCCAATACTTCTATCCGTTTAAAGGTTTTGCTGTTGATTTTGTTGATTAAGGTATCTAAGCGATAAGCAAATACCGGGTTCAGTTCGCTTTTGTCGAATTTGAATAATACATCAGGAATGACCAGCGTATCATTCACCAAAGGTTCGGCAGGTTTTGGCAAAACAGGAATAACCACTACAGGTGAATCTTTAACAGCAGGCAGTTTCAATTCTTCATCGTCCAGAAACTTACCCGGCGTATGGCGGTAATTATGGAGATACAGTTTTGCTTTATTTTCTTCACGTTCCACACAGGCTTTAAAAGAAGGGTCTGCCGGTAGCAGTGATACATTGTCGATCTCATAAATGATCAATGAGCGTTGTTGAGGTTTTCCGGGAAAAGCTTCTTTGGCAAAATTACCCATCAATACATATTGTTCATCACCGGTAGCGATAAACCGGATCGCATATTCTTTCCATCCCTCTCTCTGGTCCTTTGTTTTATGTTGTTCTGTAATGGTGATCTTTTCTTTTGCACGGGCTACCCGGGCCTGGTAATGAAAGGGTTCGAAATCAAGCCACAACAGATCCAAATGGCCAAAGCTCTCATTATTATTGCCTATGCGAAGGGAAGAAGTAAATACATACTCTCTTCCCTTTTCTAGTGGGCAAAGTAGTTTTGTATACAGATAGGTTCTGAATAAACCGGGTCTTATCGTATTCTCCATCACCATATTCTCATGATGACTACCGAGAAAGAAACCAGCGGTGCCTTTACCGATAGACACTGCATCCAATGGAATCCGAAACCAGGCTTCGGGGGCACAAACCGCATGTAATTCTGTGCAGGTATTTCTATCTTCAAAACTACTGTTAGCCAACAGGTTTTGTGCATCTGTTTTTCCGATGGAAAAGAACAGCAGTAATAAAAGCAGCAGTCTGGCCATTACTTAAATATCCTGATTCAAATCCAAACAGCGTGTTAATACTGGAAATATTCTCTCTGAAACTCACTTTCTCTGTGGCCTCTGTGTTGCAGCGTTCACAGAATTGCACAGAGTAGGGAGACATAAAAATGCCCTTCATGTAGAAGGGCATTTTTATGCGGTTACTGTCTTTATTTTTTTATTGGGAAATGCCGTATGGCCTCATCCAGTTCAGTTATTTTTCCGTTTACGATTTTCAGGTCATTGATCACTGCCATGGAATCTGTCTTTCCTTTTTTATCAGTAGCGGACTGTACATACCACATGGTAACGTACGCATCTTTTTTATCTTTTGAAATTACGGATTCAAAATCATGCATATCAATTTTCATGGAATTGATTTCGCCCCATGATCTGGTAAACATAGCTTTCAGGCTATCTTTTGAATATTTACCTTCCATATAATCGGCTCTCCATTTTACAGTATCGGCAAAAAAGGAAAGGGCTTCATCGATCTTATTGTTTTCAAAGGCTTTTAATGAACTCAAAGCCACCGCCGTATTTTCTGAACTGCCGGTTTCCCAGTTATCCGGTTTGTTGATCGTATAAGCATAAACCGGTTTTGCTGCACCTGAAGAATCTGTTTTACCGGTTTCTTTTCCCGCAGGATTATTACAGCTGATGCTGATGTATATCAGCAGGCAAAGCATAAGCACTTTTCTCATGGTAGTTTGTTTTTAATTAAAAAAATAAGAAGCATCGGACAAAGTACTCTTTCAATTGAACAAATGCAACAAAAAAGCTTCTGTCTTTTAAACAGAAGCTTTTTACTATATCTTTTTAATCAAATCAATTAAACCAGCATGCGTAAAGGCTCTTCCAGCAAGCTTTTCAGCGTTTGGAGGAAGGCAGAACCCGTAGCACCATCTACTACCCGGTGATCGCAGCTTAAGGTTACTTTCATAACATTACCCGGCACCACCTGTCCTTTCTTCACAACCGGCACCTGTGAGATACCCCCAACTGCCAGAATACAGGCATCAGGCGGGTTAATAATGGCAGTGAACTCATCAATACCAAACATACCCAGATTAGAAATGGTGAACGTACTTCCTTCCCAATCGGCGGGTTGTAATTTTTTATCTTTTGCTTTTTGTGCGAACTCTTTTACTTCTGCTCCGATCTGGCTCAATGATTTTCCATCCGCAAAGCGAACCACCGGTACCAGCAATCCATCTTCAACTGCTACTGCCACACCAATATTGATATGGTGATTGTAACGGATCTTATCGCCCAACCAGCTGCTGTTCACTTTTGGATTTTGACGCAAGGCCAGTGCCGTTGCTTTCAATACCATATCATTAAAGCTGATCTTAACAGGTGCCACTTCATTGATCCTCGCACGTGCCGCAACAGCCGCATCCATATCTATGCTCATGGTGAGATAAAAATGCGGAGCCGTAAATAAGCTTTCGCTTAAACGCTTGGCAATTACTTTACGCATTTGTGAAACAGGCACTTCATCAAAACTTACCTGACCGGCCGGAGCGCTTGGTACCACTGGTTTTGAGGCAGGTGCAGAAGCAGCAGGTGAGGCAACAGCTGTTGAAGTACCGCTTGCAGGCGGAGTATAGTTATCAATATCTGTTTTGGTAATTCTTCCGTTATCGCCCGTGCCTTTTACATAACGCAGGTCGATCCCTTTTTCTGAAGCAATTTTTTTAGCGAGAGGTGAAGCAAAGATCCTTCCGTCATTCACCACTTCTGCTGAAGCTGCAGGAGCGCTTGCTGCTTGTGGCTGACTGGCCGCTGCAGGTGCTGCTGCTTCTGTGGCTGCTGCAGGAGCCGAACCACCGCCTGCTTTTACGGCAGCAACTATCGCATTTATATCCAGGCCTTCTTTGCCGATAATGCAAAGCAGGTCATTTACTAAGATCTTCTCGCCGGCTTTTGCACCCTGGTATAGAAGGATCCCATCTTTATAGCTTTCCAGTTCCATGGTGGCTTTATCGGTTTCGATATCTGCCAGCACTTCTCCTTTTTTTACGGTGTCGCCAATATTTTTTTGCCAGCCGGCAATTACGCCTTCGGTCATAGTATCACTTAATCTCGGCATCAATACTACTTCTTCCATTGCTGAAATATCAAGTGCAGATTTTGCAGGTACCTCCGCAGGAGCAGGTGCTGCTTTTTTCTCTTCTGCAGGAGCTGCTGCCGGAGCTGCGCCACCTGCTGCATGTTGTGCCACCAGAGCCGCAACATCTTCACCTGCTTTTCCGAAGATAGCCAGCAGGTCGTTCACCTGCAGTTTACCACCGGTTGGGGTTCCTACATATAATAAAATGCCGTCCTGGTAACTTTCCAGTTCCATGGTGGCTTTATCGGTTTCAATTTCTGCTAACAGGTCGCCTTTCTTCACTGCATCGCCCACCTTTTTATGCCAGGCAGCAATAACACCCTCGGTCATGGTGTCGCTCAGACGGGGCATTAAGATCACTTCAGCCATAGTTCGATTGCTCTTTTAAATGAGCCGTGAAAATACTACGATTAGGCGGATAAAAAAAACTACTATCTGCACCAAAAGCCCGGGCAGGCCCTATAAAAAAGGGATGGATAGGGTATACATCCTATCCATCCCGTCCAAATATCCATTTAATCAAAGATTATTGTCCTTGAGCCAAACTGTATGCTTTTCTGTCTCCCCATCTGTTCAACAGCTCAGTAGAGCAGATTTTAAAGTCATGTGAAAGGCGTTTATACAGTTCCATGATATCAACCTGGGTAACTGCTTCGCCACCAAGACTTTCGAAGCGGCAGCAGTATTGGTTTACCAGATTGGTAAAGGAGGAGCCTTTGGGCCAAACCTGTGTTCCGCGGTTACTGATGGTAACCAGCTTGAAGATATCGGCAGTATGGTTCAGGCATTTTTCAGCAATAATGGTAGGCTGTAGATTACTTTCCACAAACATATCTACCCCTACGATCGATACCCGGCTTAACTCCATGCTCTCAAGCATAGGATTTTTTTCTAATTTAAAGCTGGTTGGGGTTGGTTCCTGATCGGCGATAAAGGGTTTGGGGTTATTATCCGGTTCTTTTCCAAAGTTTCCGATGATCGCATCCGCAAATTCTGTTGTACTCAGTGACGGGATCGTTTTATCGCCAAAATCACCAGTGTGAACACCACTTTCCAGTGTATATAAAAGTGCATTTTCAATGATAGTGGCGGCTTCCATCAAGCCCAGGTGACGTAGCATGCCAAAACCACTTAATAAAAGAGCAGTAGGATTGGCGATATTTTTACCGGCAATATCCGGTGCTGTTCCGTGTACCGCTTCAAAAATAGAAATATGGTCGCCGATATTTGCTGAAGGGGCAAAACCCAAACCACCCACCAGGCCGGCACAAAGATCACTCACGATATCTCCCTGCAGGTTGGTCAATACCACCACATCAAACAGATCGGGGCGGCTAACCAGTTTCATACAGAGATCATCTACGATCACATCATCTGATTTCAGGCTGGGATATTCTTTGGCTACCTCATAAAATACATCTAAAAACAGGCCATCCGTAAGTTTCATGATATTGGCCTTATGCCCGCAGGTAATGCGTTTGGCGCCTTTTTTCTTGGCCATTTCAAATGCATACTTGATCACCTGTAAACTTCCCGGGCGGGTAATAAACCTGCGGCTCAGGGCCACATCATGTGTAAGCATGTGTTCTATACCACCATATGTATCTTCAATATTTTCCCGTACAATCGTGATATCAATAGGGATCCCCGCTTTACTGAACACGGTGTCTACCCCATGCAGGGTCTGGAAAGTTCTTTTATTGGCGTAGGTATTCCATGTTTTGCGGGCCGTAACATTTACACTTTTTACGCCCTTGCCCTTAGGCGTTTCCATCGGACCCTTGAACAGGATACCCAATGATTCGATCGTTTGCTGGGCTTCCGGGGTCATTCCGTTGCTGTAGCCTTTGTCGAACACCCACTTACCCATATCTACAAATTCGAATTCGAGTGGCACTTTGGCGGCTTTAAAAATCGATAAAACAGCGCCCATGATCTCCGGTCCGATACCATCTCCGTTTGCAACAGCAACTTTTGTCATAACCCATCTTTTTATTGTGCTGCAAAATTACGGCCTAGGAGCACACGATCGTGTTAAATCAGGAGGAGATTTTCGCTATTCGTTCATAGACCATAGACCATGGACCATGGTCTATGGTCTATGAACTTCGCTCCTGTAAATTCACAAGGTTTCTTACTTCCAATTCCTTATTTTTACTGGAAAGCAAGCAAACGCAGATAATGATATCTAAAATTTCAGAGGGTGTTGAAATCAGTGTAGAGACCTTTTACCAGGCCGATTACAGCAACCCGCTGAATAGTGAGTATATGTTTGCGTACCGTATCACCATTGAGAACCACAATAATTTTACGGTAAAACTTTTGCGCCGTCAATGGTATATTTTCGACAGCAATGGCGAACACCGAGAAGTAGAGGGCGAGGGTGTTGTAGGTGTGCAACCCGTATTAAATCCCGGTGAAAATTATCAATACGTAAGTGGTTGTAATCTCCGTACCGAAATGGGCCGTATGCATGGTACCTACCAAATGGAGAATCAGAATAATAAACAATTGTTCTCTGTAAATATCCCTTCTTTTGAGATGATCGTTCCTACCAAGATGAATTGATCTTTTTTACCCTTTCCTTTCTGTAATTAAGCAGCGTATTATTTGGGTTTATACCTGGCCTCATCAAAGATCTGTTTGGCAGGTGTTTTCATCAAAGCATCCGGACTAAGGTTTTTCTGTTTCTCCATCCATTTATTGACAATTTGCATGCCAACAAATTGGCCAATATTGCCAGGGGAGGTTTCGCCAAGTGCAGCTGTATTGGGGCCATCGGTCATATAATCTCTGGTAAGATTTGGGTCGGTATTATACAACAGATCGTTCTGTATAAAAAAACTCCAGATATTCTTTTCGCTTTCATAACAGCTCGATAACTGTTGTTGGGTGTAGCCGATCTTTAAGGTATCCCCCATTTCAGGCAGCAATCTGTCCATCAGCCATAAACGTTTACCTGCTTCCACCATCTGCTCCACAAGGGATCTTCCGATACTTTTATCCGGATACATATCATCCACAATATTTCGAATGCAGTTAACCGCTATATATTCTGGTGCAAACCGTTTTGAAATAAAAACAGGATAGAGTTGTTGCCCCTGCTCTGAAAGATATAAAGGATAATCCCTGCCCAGATATAATTGCAAACCAACTGCCAATGCATTAGGTGTAATGATATTCCCATAGCTATTGATGGGCCCGATGAAGGTGATCAGTTTTTTGGGTAAAGGATAATCAGGATAATAATAATGAACAAACTGAAGTCCTCTTTTTACCTGGGCTTCTATTTTTGTAAAGTCTTTGAATTTTTCATTTACCGCCTGGTTCATACTTCCATAGGTGCGTAAAAAAAAGGGAACATCTTTTACAGAACTATCTGCTGTGGTACCTAAGATATTGAACAGAAAATCCTGTGTAAAGCCCGGATGTACCTGGTGCAGGTTTTGCAGAGAGGCGTTCAGGTGCAGGGTATCCACTTTAAAAAAATCTTTTTCAAATCGCTCCACCTGCAAAGAGATTTTAATACCCGAAACATCAGGTATCTCCTTTTTAGACCTGCAGCTAAAAACACTAAATAGTAAACAGGTATAGATCAGTTTTCGTATCATGAATATTCCTTTAAACAGAACAGCTACAAATGTAACCACGTGGTTTACACAAATTCACTTGTTTTACTAATTGTGTGTTAAAGCGGGTGAATTTTATTCTTTTGTCTGAATAACCATTAATCCTCCAATACCTGTTTCTGTGTTCAGGTATAAGGATCCGTACTGAAAATGATCAAGGTATAAGAGGGGAGAAAAGATCAGTTTCTTTTCAGGAAGCCTATCCAGCATTTGCTTGCCATCTTTCAGGGTAATCAGCACCGGCAATGGTTCATCCAGTGCATCGGCCTGGTAGAGCATCAGGGGTAATTCCTGTTTTTCGCCACCCAGAAAAAAGATACGGTTATACAATTCATCATCTGCTGCAAAAACATCCAGCGAGAGTCCGGAATACCATTGTATCCCCTGGTCTTTATCCAGTTTAACACAGATAAATTTAGGCGCATTCCTCCCGCTTGCTCTTGAAGAAAGGGGTGAAGATTGTGGCGGGGCACCGGATAGTAAGGGAGAAGCACCGGCTGTTCTGTCGATAGGCATGGCAGGAACCGTTCGGGTTCTTTGCACAGCTGCACCTGCTACCCCGGAAGTAAGCGCCACGGTTGGGGGTTGCTGGTAATCGCCGGCCCTGGAGGTACTCAGTGCCCGACTCAGTGATTTTGCCGAAGGGTCATCTTCGGGATTGATGCGCATTACTTTCTGTGGTACACCATTATTGATCCGTAGGACAGCAAAACTTCCTTCATCGCTATATAGTATATCCTGTAACTGGATAGATTTCAGGATATTTTCATCTGTTGCCGCAAATCCTTTTCTGAAATTCTTTATCTGCTCTTCGCTAAAGGGAATGAATCTTGGTGCGAGTTCATTTTTTCTTCCCGGAGGAAAAGCAATACTATATAATCCTTTATTGGCTTTGGTTATCCCATCCACATACATTCCCTCTGCCTGCAGGCAATTACAATCGTTATTCTGAAAAACCCGCATATTCTTCAGCTTCACTTTTTGAAAAGTGAACACTTCACTTATGATCTGTTCCTCTGCGAGCGGTATGGAGTTCACCGTAACATCGGCCGATATGCGGTAATTAGCAAACTTGTCATATACCAATACATGCGTATTACCGGCATTATCCAGAAAGATCTCCGGATCGGTATCCAGTTCGGCATCCTGTTTAAAACTATAGCGTAATTGTTTTTTTAGATCCCATCCATTTCCCAGCAATACACCCCTCAGCTGTACAGAATCATTTGATCTTTTTGACAGTTCATAAAAAAGCAGGTATTGCTTGCCCGCACTTATCAAAGCTTTGGCAGGACCGCGCATGCCGGTTAAGAGCCCGTTCTTTCTATTTAATAATTCGCCTTTTTCATTAAGGGTGAGTATATGATAGGTAAGCCCGTTACGATCCTGGGTACTTGCAACAAAAAAAATAGAACTTTCAGTTACCTGTATCGACAGCAATTGTTTTGGAAAATCATACTGTTTAGCAATAACCGTTTGTGTGGTTGTATCAAGAATGTAAACACTGAGCCCATTCCGGCTCTCGGTATTCAACAGAAAAAAATGGCTGCCGATGCGCCCGATGAGTGCGTTGGTCTGCAACGCTATTCCTTTTACAGGAAAAAAGCGATAGGTATGTGATTGTGCCTGCACATTCAGGATCAACACGATACCGAGTACAGTGGATCCCAGTGTTTTATTCAGCCAGGAAAGTGTCATGCAGGAGTTTGATTTGTAGCCTGAAAAATGAAAACCTATCCAAAAGTTACGGAACTTTGCGGGATGAAGATATTTTTAGCCCAGCAGAATTATCATATCGGCAATTTTGAAAGCAACACGAAAAAGATCATTCAGGCTGTAGAAGAGGCCAAAGCACAGGGGGGCGACCTTATCCTGTTCAGTGAAATGTGTGTAAGTGGTTATCCTGCCAGAGATTTTGTAGAGTTCAATGATTTCATCAATAAATGTTATGAAGCGGTTGATCAGATCAGAGCACATGCAGATACCATTGGGGTTTTGATAGGCAGCCCGGCCAGAAACACCCAACAAAAAGGCAAGAGTCTTTTTAATGCCGCTTTCTTCCTGCATGAAAAAGAAATCAAAGCAGAAGTACATAAAACACTATTGCCCACTTATGATGTATTTGATGAGTACCGGTATTTTGAACCTTCTTTCGATTGGCAGGTAGTTCCTTTCAAAGGAAAAAAGTTAGCCATCACCATTTGCGAGGATATCTGGAATTTAGGTGATAATCCTTTATACAGAATTTGTCCGATGGATAAATTAATGGAGCAGCAACCCGATATCATGCTCAATATCAGTGCCTCACCATTTGACTATACGCATGACGAGGATAGAAAATCTGTGATCAAAGCCAATGTACTCAAGTATCACCTTCCTATGTTTTATTGCAATGCCATCGGCAGCCAGACAGAAGTGGTGTTTGATGGGGCTTCACTGATCTTTGACAAACACGCTAATCTCTGCAAAGCTTTGCCGATGTTTGAAGAAGCGATGGTAAGTGTTACCCTATTAGATGACGGAACCATTGATGCACCCATAATAGAGCCTGCCAGCCGGGTTCCTGATAAGGAATTAAACCCGGCAACCCTTGAACCGGAACTGAATATTGCACAGGTATATGATGCATTGATATTAGGCATAAGCGATTATTTTACCAAGATGGGTTTTAACAAGGCCATACTGGGTTCATCTGGAGGTATAGATTCGGCAGTAACCCTTGCCATAGCCTGTGCCGCCTTGGGAAAAGAAAATGTGCGTGCCATCTTACTGCCTTCACCTTATTCAACTGAACACTCAGTAGATGATGCGGTTGCACTGAGCAAACATCTTGGCAACCCATACGATATCATCCGCATTAATGAGGTATATGAATCATTCCTGAAAACCTTGCAACCTGTTTTTGGAGATCTTCCTTTCTCACTTGCCGAAGAAAATATTCAAAGCCGGAGTCGCGGTAACCTGTTGATGGCCATTGCCAATAAATTCGGATACATATTACTCAACACTTCCAATAAAAGTGAACTGGCCACAGGCTATGGCACTTTGTATGGTGATATGGCAGGAGGACTTGGCGTGTTAGGCGATTGCTATAAACTACAGGTTTATGAATTAGCGAAATATATCAACCGCGATAGCGAGATCATTCCTGAAAATATCATTACCAAAGCACCGAGTGCAGAATTAAGGCCTAATCAGAAAGACAGCGACAGTTTGCCGGATTATTCTGTGCTTGACCAGATCCTCTATCAATACATTGAAAAACGTTTAGGGCCGGATGAGATCAAAGCCCAGGGCTATGATGCAGCACTGGTAGATCGCACTTTAAAAATGGTGAACAATAATGAGTATAAGAGAAACCAGTTCTGCCCTATCATTCGGATTTCTCCGAAAGCATTTGGAGTGGGGCGGAGGGTTCCGATTGTTGGAAAGTATTTGAGTTGAGTTAATTACTAATTAGTAATTAGTAATTAAATATAAAGGGTTGTAAAACATAGTATGTTTTACAACCCTTTTCCATTCTATCATTCTATCATTCTATCATTCACTCATTCACTCATTCACTCATCACCTATGTGTTACCATCAGAGGGGTATGACTATGGAAAGCAAGCATTTTTGTATGACTTTGTATAAATAAACTTTCGAAGAAACTGTGTTTTTTGGGAATGGTAATGATAAGGTCGATATGGTGCTCCAGCACAAAATCATCAATCGCTTTCATGTAATGGTTACTTCTTACAAAATGGTATTCGGGGTTCAGATCTTTCAGCACTGTATGTACGGCATAACTTTCGCCTAATACATTGGAAGGATAAGTAACACCGTACTCATCCAGTTCTTCTTCTACATTCAACACATAAAGTTTAGCCTTGGTTTCTTCTATTATGGCTCTTACTCTGCCAACCGGTATGCTTTTATCAGCTTTATCAAAATCACTTAACAACATCACTTCTTCAATCCTGGTAAAACGGCTGTTAGCAGGTACAATGATCACGGGCACTTCAGAATGTTTGGCAACTGCCAACGTATTGCTACCGATCAGTTTTTCTGCCAGAATACCACCACCGGTGATCCCCATCACGATCAAGCCCGAATTGGTTGCTTTACATACTTCATCTAAACCGTTATTCAGTAAAGCATATTCGCAATAGGTATCTAGTTCACAACCAACGGGACTAAAAGCTTTCAGCGATAAAGCAAATTTTCCGAGTGCTTCTTTACTGTCTGCTTTCAGGTTTTCTTCATTTAATAACTGTACCGCAGGCACCATGGGATCAACCATTAAAGGAGCCTGGTAAGCATTATAAAAGATCACTTTAGGTGCTCCTGATTGTTCCGCCAGTTGCAGGGCATAGCGGGCGGCGTTTCTGGCTGTAGCAGAAAAGTCGGTTGGAACTAAAATGTTTTTCATGACTTGTAATTGTACCCTAAAATTACTTTGGGTACTGCCGGTTAACTATGACATCGGTCATGCCCGACACTGATATTTGGCAATCATGGAGCATAAAAAACCCCGCTTTTCAGCAGGGTCCTTAATTCAAATATTATATTATAACTAGAGGTTCTCAATAATACCGGCAATGCCTTGTCCGCCACCTACACAGGCACTTACTATACCATATTTCTTATTCAATCGCTTCATATCATTCAGGATCTGAACGGTGAGTTTGCAACCGGTGCAACCCAGCGGATGTCCGAGCGCAATAGCACCACCGTTAATATTCACGATATCAGGGTTTAAGCCCAGTTCGCGTATAACGGCCAGGGATTGAGAAGCAAAAGCTTCATTCAATTCGATCAGGTCTATATCATTCAGGCTCATATTGGCCTGTTTCAAAACTTTAGGAATAGCTGCTACAGGGCCAATACCCATGATGCGCGGATGAACGCCGGCAGAAGCACAGTTTACCAATCTTCCGATAGGCTTCAGGCCTAATTCCACTACCATTCTTTCACTCATCACTAAAGCAAAAGCCGCACCATCACTGGTTTGCGACGAGTTACCGGCGGTTACACTACCCCCTACGGCAAAAGCTGCTTTCAATTTGCCCAAAGCTTCAATATTGGTATCGGCACGAACACCCTCATCAGTATCTACAACATAAGAACGGGTGGCTTTTTTGCCTTTTTCGTTTACATAAGTTTCTTCAACGGTTACGGGAAGTATGCCTGATTTGAAATATCCATTCTGAATTGCGCCCATCGCTTTTTGATGAGAGTGATAGGCAAACTGATCCTGATCTTCACGACTAACGGAAAATTCTTTGGCCACCGCTTCTGCGGTAAGCCCCATGCTCAGGTAAAAATCGGGTTCGTCTTTAGCGATTGAATAAGCTGGTACAGTCTTCCAACCAGCCGTAGGTACCAGGCTCATACTTTCTGTTCCCCCTGCAATGATGCACTCAGCCATACCACTGCGGATCTTGGCCGTAGCCGTGGCAATGCTCTCCAGTCCACTGGCACAATAACGGTTAATGGTAATACCGGCAACATCAATACCCAGTGCACGTGCCGAAATGATACGGCCAAACTGTAAACCCTGTTCCGCTTCCGGAACCGCATTTCCTACGATCACATCATCCACCCGTTTGGCTTCCAGTTGCGGTACTGAAGCCATCAGCCCCCTGATCACTTCCACAGCCAGATCATCTGACCTGAAAAAACGGAACCCTCCTCTTTTACTCTTGGTCACCGCGGTACGATAGCCCGCTACGATATATGCTTCCTGCATGACAAACGGTTTTTAGCAATTCAAATGTAGGGAAAATTTGAATAAAAGGTTGCATAGACAACTAAATGGGAGGGATTTTGAAATTTTCGATTTTGAAATTTTGAAATTTGCAGTCACAGACCTCCTTCCAGCAATGAAATTTCATCCCGGCTTAGCCGGGACCCAATTCCAAAATTCCAAAATCTTCATTAGCAGGAACTTATCTTTGCATCACCATGTACTCACTCCTCCGCGAACTCCTATTCTGTTTTCCCCCCGAAGACGTTCATTATTTTGCAATGAATGTATTGAAAACGGGGTGCCGGGTGGGGGCCATCAAATCATTGATCAAAAAGAACTTTTGTTTTAAGGATACCGGGCTTGAGAAAACCGTTTTTGGTCTCCCTTTCAATAACCCTGTTGGACTGGGTGCAGGTTTTGATAAAAATGCCCTTTACCTGAATGAACTGGAAGCTTTAGGATTTGGATTTGTAGAAATAGGAACCGTAACCCCCAAAGGGCAACCCGGAAATGATAAACCAAGGTTATTCCGTTTGCCCCAGGACAAAGCCCTGATCAACAGAATGGGTTTTAATAATGATGGTGTATCCATGATCAAACCCCGGCTGATCGAATGGAACAACCACAGACCAAAAACCACAGACCAAAGACTTATCATAGGAGGCAATATCGGCAAGAATAAGGTTACGCCCAATGAAGATGCCTGGAAGGATTACAATACCTGCTTTACAGAGTTGTTTGAATGTGTAGATTATTTTGTGGTGAATGTGAGTTCACCCAACACACCCGGATTGCGCGAACTGCAGGAAAAAGAATCTTTGAAAAAAATATTGTCGGAATTACAAAACATAAATGCTGCACAAGCAAAACAAAAACCCTTACTATTAAAAATTGCCCCCGATCTTACTCAGGAACAATTAGATGATATTGTAGCCCTTTCATTTGAAGTAAAACTTGATGGATTAGTGGCAACCAACACAACCATATCCCGTGAACAACTCCAAACCCCAAACTCCAAACTCCAAACCATTGGAGCCGGTGGTTTAAGTGGTTTACCGGTGAAAAAAAGATCAACAGAAGTGGTTCAATACCTCTCAACCCTAACCTCAGGCAGAATCCCTATCATTGCCAGTGGTGGTATTTTTACCGGGGCCGATGCCAAAGAAAAAATGGAGGCAGGAGCTTCTTTGGTGCAGGTATGGACAGGGTTTGTATATGAAGGGCCGTCTATCACAAAAAATATCTGTCAATTTCTGGCTCAGCAAAAAGCATAGGCTTATTTACTCCCTGTTATATTTGCAGTTAATCAATCAAAAATGGAAGCACTGTTTACCACAGAAAATTTTGTCAGCTTTATTGTACTGGTTGTTCTCGAGATCGTATTGGGTATTGATAATGTGATCTTCGTAAGCATCATTATGAACCGCCTCCCTAAAGCGCTTCAGCCAAAGGCCAGATTTACCTGGATGGTAACCGGCATGATCTCAAGAACTATTTTATTATTTGGTTTAAGCTGGCTGCTTGCCCAGAAAGGGATTGCACTGATCACATTATTCGGAAAAAGTTTTGACCTCGCAAGTCTGGTCATGCTGGCGGGTGGCTTGTTCCTGATGTATAAAACGGTAAAAGAAATTCACCATAAGCTGGAGGGAGAAGCAGATGTGGCTGCAGGTGTGAAAACAAAACCACTGGGCTTTAGCCGGGCAATCTTTCAGATCATTTTAATTGATATGGTTTTCAGTTTCGACAGTATCATTACTGCCGGCGGTACAGCCAAGCGGTTGGAAGTGATGATCAGTGCCGTAGTCATTGCCATGATCATCATGTTCTTATTCAGTCCTAAAATATCTGCTTTTATACATAAACACCCAACCCTTAAAATGCTGGCTCTTTCTTTTTTAGTGATGATCGGGTTTGTATTATTGGTAGAGGGTTGGGACAGTGAGCGTTCGCACGATATGCATCTGAAGAACTATGTCTACTTTGCGATGGCTTTTTCTTTTATTGTTGAGCTGTTAAATATGCGGATGTTGAAAAAGAATAGCCGCCCTGTTGAGCTTAGGGAGCCGAAATTATAATCCGGGAAAATCGGTAAACAATTATCGGGGCGGTAATACCTGTTTTAATACCAACCATACTTGTTAACCTAAATCCTTTTTATGAGCTGGTTCAAACGTTCAGGCTTTATCTACCTTCCAATACATCCGATGGGTGTACTTGTAACTCTTGCAGCCGCAATCTTTCTTGTGCCGGTGTTTATAGCCGTCATCCGTAACGGACACTCTGTTTCTGATGATCTATATCAACTATTCGTCTACATAAGCTGCACCGCATTCTGGTGGAAATGGATCGCCGATAAAACTTCAATCCAACAACATGAAACAGAACTCCCTTCTTAAAGCTTTTCAATATGCATTTGCCGGTATCGGTCATTTTTTACAGAAAGACCGCAACGGGCATATTCATCTGTTGATCTCGGGTATGGTAGTAGCCGCCGGCTGGTTCTTTGGTATTTCTATGCAGGAATGGTGTATCGTTTTGTTATGCATGGCACTGGTGATCGGACTGGAAATGGCCAATCATGCTTTGGAAAAATTGTGTGATGCCGTGCATGAAGCCCATCACCCCCTGATTAAAATTGCCAAAGATGTAGCGGCCGGAGCGGTTCTATGGTCTGCAATGATCAGTGTGATCATTGGATTATTGATCTTTCTTCCTAAAATTTTTACCCATTTATGATCACGAAAATATCTCCACTCAGCAAAATGCTTTTGCTGTCCATTGGTTTTTCCATGGCACTCTTATTGGTGCGTGTGATCTATGCTGATTCACTCGATTATTCGTTTTATATATGGAATAGTTTTCTGGCTGCCATTCCATACGCAATAAGTACACAGATCGCCGTAAGGAAGAAATTAAATCTGATAACGTTTTGCTTCCTGATCCTTTGGTTATTGTTTTTTCCAAATGCCCCCTATATGATCACAGATATCTTCCATTATCAAAAACGTTTCCCGGTTCCTTTCTGGTACGATCTGATTCTTGTGATCATAGGTGCATGGAACGGGCTGATCCTGGGTATGGCATCCCTGATGAATGTAGAAAAATTTTTATCCCAACACCTGAAACCAATCTGGGTAACTCTTTGTGAATTTTTCAGTTTGATACTCTGCAGTTATGGAATTTTTATAGGAAGGTTTCTTCGTTTCAATAGCTGGGACGTAGTTAGCGATCCGGGGTCTTTGCTCTACACATCGGCACACCATGTTCTGGTTCCGCAGAATTATGCCAAACTGTGGGCATTTACTTTATTATTTGCCGCCTTATTGGGTTTGATCTATTTTACTTTAAAGAAACTACCCTTGATCCTGGAAGCTAAAAACACACAAGACTCAGGAAAATAAAAAAGCACATAGGGTTTGCCTATGTGCTGTATCAATAAAAATAACTTTCCTAGAAATCAAATCCTAAGGCAAAATACCAAACCGGTTTACCGATAAAGACTCCTTTCATAGGCCATCCTGCATCAAGTTTCATAAAGTAACCGAGTAAGGTACTGCGTACACCAAATCCATAACCTCCCGCAAAAGGACCAAGGCCACCTGCATCAACCCTCACCAATACAGGCGAGTTTTGTTGAGTATACACCACACTTGGCCTGCTGATACCATTGTATTTACCATTCCAGGCAGAACCCAGATCCAGGAACTGTACTATTTGGAAATTACGCAGGAAGGCATTATTGATCGGTCTGTTGATCAGCGTCGAGAAGATCGGAAAACGGAACTCACTGTTCATTACAAATGCATTGTTACCGTTAGCGATGTTCTGGTTATAGCCGCGCATATTCAGTGTTAATGACTGGAAAGCATAGGTTTGATCGGCCGCTGGCTGGTTTTGGTTAAACTTAGGACTCACCCATCCATCCACACCCCCTAAATAATAAACGATCTTTTCTCCACCCCATGAGAAATCACCGGCTACACGTCCTGCCCAGATAAAGTTGCGGTAGATCTTATGATAATACCGTCCGTCGAAACCAAAGTTCAATGTAGCTTTTCCGTTATTGAGTGCCGTTTTGAATGTTGGCATATTCACATCGAGGTACACTTTATAGCGTAGGCCATTCCAGATATTCTGCGTTGGATTGATCGTGTTATCATGTACGTATTCCAGACGGGAAACAATGAACTTGGTTACCGTATCATTATACTTTAATGCATTGGCATCGGGTAAGCCAGAATTATTATCATACGGACGAAGTACACCTCTGTCTGTTCTGAGACCGATCGTGGCACGTAAACTTCTTACTTCATCAAACGGATAGGAAACATTTGCCTGATAAAGGTTTGTATACAACATGGTATTAAAGCTGGTGGCAAAGAAATTGCTCACATTGCTTCTGTAATAGGTAAGACCCCAGTCGAAACGTTTACGAAGATTCTGATAAGTAAAGAATACATCCTTATCACTCAGGTTGGTTCCAAAACGGATACCCCCTACAAATTTAGTATCCTCCATCAGATCACTTACGCCTACGCGGAAAGTAAAATTGAAATCGGTTCCGTTATTCAATTGTATCGGGCCCGAACCACCCGCATACGGCTGGTAACGGTTAATAAGCACATTATTGGTAAACCCGCTTAACACATAATCTGAACTGAATTTAAGCCTGTAATCAAATAACCTTGATTTGCTGAGTACTGAAGCTTTTGCCTGCTGATTGGTCAATACTGATTTGTTCAGTAAAGCTGCAGCCGCACTGTCCGGTTTCTCATCTGCAAACTCGTTCTGGAAAAAGTCTTTTACTTTCTTAACCGTATCGGCTGCCGCTTTTTTATTGTAGATGATCGCTTTACCATCAATTGCTTTTTTCTCTGCGGTAACTTTTCGAACATATTCTGTTGGACGGGCACTTACATTTCTTTTGTTCAATGCCTGCTCATCTACTTTTAATTTATAGAGAAATTTGAAATCGCCTTCTCTTCTCACTTCACTCACCGTTCCG
>CANGOX010000056.1 GCA_947455605.1 Chitinophagaceae bacterium | reverse complement strand
GTTTTACTGGAACCCAAAACAGTGGTTACGGATTCTAATACCTATGATATCACAGCCTGGTCTGTACCCTATGCTTATGGAGTAAAAGCCTATGCGGTAAAAGAAAAACTGGAATTAGCCGGAACAGTAAAAATTGAATCAAACATTACAGCAGCCAATTCTGCTTATGGGGTTTTGATCCCTTACCAATCATTGAATGCTTCCAAACTGGTTGCTCACCTTTTGAAGAACGGTGTAAAAGTCCGTTTCTCTGAAAAGCCATTTACCTATAATGGTAAAATCTACGAGAGAGGAACCCTTATCATCATCAGAACTGGCAACCCGGCCAACTGGAACCAATTGGCCAATGATGCCTGTAAGAAATATAATATTCAACCCATAGCGGTTGAAACAGGTTTTATGGATAAGGGAACCGATTTCGGATCTCCCGATGTAAAAACAATTAATGCTGGATTGAAAGTGGCATTGATCAGCGGAGAACAGAGTTCATCACTGGGTTCGGGCGAGATCTGGCATTTCTTTGAACAGCAACTGGATTATCCGGTAACACTGATCAATGCTGCAGATCTGGGCAGGGTAAATCTGAAAAATTATAACGTGCTTATCGTTCCCGATGGTAATTATAGAAACCTTGGCGATAAATCAACAACAGATAAACTAAAAGATTTTGTAAGAACCGGTGGTAAACTCATTGCGATTGATAATGCCGTAGCGATTATGGCCGGGGCCGACTGGGGCATCAAACTGCGTGATGATAAAACAGAAGATAAAGGCGAATATGCCAACGTGAAAAAATATGCCGACAGGGAAGGGCAATCCTTAAGCAATTCCATCCCCGGCGCTATTTATAAAATGGAACTGGATAATACCCATCCCCTTGCTTTTGGGTATCCCGATTATTATTTTACACTCAAACAGGATGGCAGTGTATTTGAATTTTTGAAGGACGGCTGGAATGTAGGAGTGATGAAAAAAGATGCGTATGTAACCGGTTTCACCGGTGTAAAGATCAAAGGAAAGATCAAAGACGGCGTTATGCTGGGTGTACAGGATATGGGCGCCGGCAGTGTGGTATACTTTACAGAAAACCCACTGTTCAGGAGTTTCTGGGAAAACGGTAAGATGCTGTTCTGCAATGCTGTATTCCTGGTGGGGCATTAAAATAGGCTTAATCCGGAAAGGGTCAGGTAACCGTTACCTGACCCTTTTCGTTACTGGGAGAAATTTTGTTAAACGGTTGAACCAATCCATACAGGAACATTATCTTCGGTAATTCTATAAAAGCTCGGTAATATGAAGAAACTCCCAAAAGCATTCCTTCTCTTGATGCTTGCATTAAGCACTCAACTTTCAATAACATTTGCTCAGGCACCCGTAACTAATAGTAGTACCGATATTTATATGCAGTTGAAAAAGCTGAATGTACTGGGCAGTGTCTTATATGTGGCGGCACATCCGGATGATGAAAACAATGGTTTTTTGCCTTATCTCGCGAAAGAAAAACTATACCGTACCGGTTATTTAAGTTTAACAAGAGGTGATGGCGGACAAAACCTGATTGGCAGCGAACAGGGTATAGAACTGGGCTTGATCCGTACGCAGGAATTGTTGGCTGCCAGAAGGATTGACGGGGCAGAACAATATTTTACCCGTGCCTATGAATTCGGATTCAGCAAAAGCTGGCAGGAGGCATTACGCATTTGGGACAGAGAAAAAGTATTGAGTGATATTGTGTGGATGATCCGAAAATTTCAACCCGATATTATCATCGCCCGGTTCCCGGGAGATACCAGGGCAGGTCATGGTCACCATGCTGCATCATCCGTTTTGGCACAGGAAGCATATACGGCAGCAGCCGATCCCAAAAGATTTCCGGAGCAATTCAATTTTGGCGTAAAACCCTGGCTCGCCAAAAGAATCTTATGGAATACTTTCAATTTTGGTGGAACCAATACAACTGCCAATGATCAATTGAAAATAGAAGTAGGCGGTTATAATTCATTGATCGGGAAAAGCTATGGTGAATTGGGTGGTGAAGCCAGAACCATGCACAAAAGCCAGGGAGAGGGCAGACCCAGAAGAAGGGGCCAGGTGTATGAGTATTTCAGCACCTTTGCCGGCGATCCACCAAAGAACGACCTGATGGATGGCATTGTAACCGACTGGAACAGGATCAATGGCGGAGAAAAAATACAGGAACAGATCAATACGATCCTTAGTAAATATCAATTTGAAAAGCCGGAAGCTTCTGTTCCTGCATTGGTAAATGTATATCGGGCAATCAAAGCACTTCCTGCAGGTAACTGGCGGGATAAGAAATTAGCAGAAACACAGGAGATCATTGAAGCATGTGCTGCATTATTCAGCGAAGCAACAACTGCTCAGGAAAATGTTGTGCAGGGTGATGTATTGAATGTAAGTTTCTTTTTTAATAAACGGAAAGAGGCAAATGTGACCGTAAAAAGTGTGAAACTGGAAAACTTTGATACTACTTTGAACACCACTTTAAGTGTGAATAACAATCTTACGTTTAGCAGGTCACATCCGGTAAGCCCTGATAAAAAAATATCACAACCCTATTGGCTTGAATATCCGAAAGAAGAAGGGCAATTTGTGATCAAAGACCAACTCCTTATCGGTAAGGCAGAAAATGACCCTTCTTTTGAAGCAGTTTACACGGTAAACATTGAGGGCGTAGATTTTACCATTAAAAGACCGGTGCTGTATAAAGTAGTGGATCCTGCAAAAGGTGAATTGTACCAGCCATTGGCTGTATTGCCGAGGGTAGAATTGAATTTTACTAAAGAGAATTTTATTTCACTGAACGGTCAAACCGTGAAAGTGCAGGGGCAATTTAAAAAGAATGGTTCTGTTGAATCAACATTAGAAAGCAGGTTTGCAATGGCACCCGGCTGGAGTGCAGATGAAAAGGCCCAACAAACTGCCCGGGGAAGCAATTTCTACATGGTAACACCTAAAGACAAGAAAGCCAATACAAAAACAGAAATTGATCTTACAAGTGCTACACCGGGCGTATATCTTGGCACAACCAAAGTGATTGCCTACGATCATATACCTACCATCACTTATTTTACTCAGGCAAAAGCCAATCTGCTGAACCTGAATATTAAAACAGAAGGTAAAAAGATCGGATACATTGTTGGAGCAGGAGATAAAGTGCCACAGGCGCTGGAACAATTAGGGTATGAAGTAAAAATTCTGAATGAAGCAGATATTACGGACGACAACCTTAAACAATTTGATGCGGTGATCACCGGTATCCGTGCCAGTAATATTTTTGAATTTCTTACTGCCAAAAATGATGTGTTGAATAAATATGTGGAGAATGGTGGGAATGTGATTGCTCAATATATCAAGAGCAATACCACAAGCACCAATAAGCCCTTAAAACTTGGGCCTTATCCTTTCTCGATCAGCTCTGGTTCAAGGGTAACTGAAGAAGATGCAAAAGTTAAATTTTTATTACCCGAACATTTCGTTTTGAATTATCCAAACAAGATCACAGAAAAAGATTTTGAAGGATGGATCCAGGAAAGAAGTACCTATCAAGTATCGCAATCAGATACGCATTTTGAGATGCCCCTGGCTATGAATGATACCGGCGAAAAAGAAAGTAATGGAAGTCTCGCCATCGCTAAATATGGCAAAGGCAATTTTGCTTATGTAAGCCTGGTACTATTCCGTGAATTGCCAGCAGGTGTTCCCGGTGCTTACCGCATTCTGGCCAACCTGATCGCGATGCAAAAAAATAAATAGCACATGCAGCCCAGAAAAAGAATAGGCATTGTAACCATACTCCTGATCGGCCTTGGAATTGGATTTTTTATCAAGAATGTAAAGATTGGCTTAATTATTGGGCTGATGTTGGGACTGTTAGCGGGTGGTATGATGAGTGGGGGAGGGGGAAGAAAAAAATAAAACATCCTTGCGAGGTGGAACGACAAAGCAACCTGTGGACTGAAATTTCAGTCTCTCTGAATATTGTAGCACAGATTGCTTCGTTCCTCGCAATAACGATCAAAACAAATTATGTCAAACAAAGAACACATACCACTTTTTTCCACCTGGCGTCGCTGGTACGGCTTTGTGATAGGCGTATTGATCGTATTGATCATCTTTTTTATCTGGTTCACTAAATACTTCTCATGAGTAAAGCGGATTGGATCGTATTGATCATCACCCTTACCGGTATCATTGCGTATGGCTTGTATAAAAGTCGTACCAGTAAGAATATGGAAGGCTATTTCCTAAGCGACAGGAGCATGCCCTGGTACCTTGTTCTGCTGAGCATTATGGGTACACAGGCAAGTGCCATCACTTTCTTATCTGCACCCGGACAGGCATTCACAGACGGAATGCGGTTTGTACAATACTATTTTGGATTGCCTATTGCGATGGTGATCCTGTGTATCACTTTTGTGCCACTGTTTCATAAAGTAAAAGTGTTCACGGCCTATGAGTTTCTTGAAAAAAGATTTGATCTGAAAACAAGAACCTTCACTTCCTTTTTGTTTTTATTATCCAGAGGCTTATCAACCGGTATCAGTATTTATGCTCCATCTATCATTTTGTCTTCTTTACTGGGATGGGATATTTTCTGGACCAATATCGTTATGGGCGGATTGCTCATAATCTATACCGTAAGTGGGGGTGCCAAAGCAGTTGCCTATACGCAACAGTTACAATTACTCATCATCTTCATTGGAATGTTCGTAGCAGGCTATTGTATTGTTCATTATTTACCGGAAGGTGTTGGATTTATGGATGCTTTGAAAGTAAGTGGCGCTTCCGGAAAGATGAACGTGATCACCACCGGTATCTCTTCCAAAGGATTTGACTGGAAGGATAAATACAATATCATCAGTGGTGTGATCGGCGGTTTCTTTCTGGCGCTTTCCTATTTCGGTACAGATCAGTCGCAAGTGGGCCGTTACCTTACCGCCAAAGGCAATACAGAAAGCCGAATCGGATTACTCATGAACGGTCTTGTAAAGGTGCCTATGCAGTTTTTGATCTTATTATTGGGCGCTATGCTCTTCACTTTCTATCAATTCAATTCTGCCCCCGTTTTCTTTAATAAAGCCGTAGCCGATAAAGCCATGGCAACACCCTATAAAGATTCACTGGTAAGGATCGGAAAAAGATTTGATGAACAGCAATTGGTGCAACAGCAGTTAAGTAAGAATTATATCCTTCAGAAAAAGGAGAATTATAAAGACAGTTTAAGGGATGGTTCCGTTAAAATGAACGCTATCCAGAAAGAATATAAAACGGTTCTGAAAAAAGCTTTGCCTGCTGATGATACCAGTGATACCAATTATATCTTTCTCCGTTTTGTTGTGGATTTTTTACCCAAGGGAATTGTAGGACTTCTTATCGCTATTATCTTCCTTGCAGCCTGGGGCTCCATAGCCGCTGCATTGAACTCGCTGGCATCCTGTACAATGGTCGATTTTCATCTCAGATACAGTGGTAACAAATATGATAGTACCAATCTCGAGCAATGTGCAGAAGAATATAAAGCTTCCAAATATTACACATTAGCCTGGGGAATCTTTTCTGTTATCACTGCCGAATTCGCCACAGGTATGGGCAGTTTAATTGAAGCGGTCAATATATTGGGGTCATTATTCTACGGAGTAATTCTCGGGATATTCTTAGTAGCATTCTACCTTAAAAAAGTTGGCAGCAATGCCGTATTCATAGCAGCCATCATCGGCGAACTGATCGTGATCACTTTCTTCCTCCTCGATAAATACGAAATTATTGGTCTTGGGTTTCTTTGGTTGAATGTTGTGGGTGCGGTAGCAGTAGTTTTACTCAGTCTACTCCTGCAGTTATTCCTGAAAAAACAAACTAAACTTTCTACATAATATCTCTGCGCAATCTCTGCCACTCTGCGCCTCTGCGGTGAAATGAAACTTCCATTCACCGCAGAGCCGCTGAGAACAGAGAGTTCCCGCAGAGAAAAGAAATTATTAATTTCTAATTATTAATGTCTAATTGTTTCTCAAACGGCCATTCCTTATTACGCTTCGCCTTTATTAAATAGGCGATTACCCCAAGTACAATCACCGTCACTCCTCCCATCATCATTTTCTCACCTGTAGAAAAGAAAATATAGCCCCAGATAAGGATCGCGAGAATTACCGGCAAGGGATACAAAGGCATACGCCAGGCAAAATGATCTTTACCTTTTCTTTTCACCAGCCATAATAGACCAATGCCTTGTCCGATGAACTGGATCAGGATCCGCATGGCCAATATGGCATCTATCACATCTCTTAATTTGAACAACAAACTGAATACAAAAGCGATCCCACCTAATATCAATAAGGATACATGCGGGAAATGCTTGGTAGGATGCAGTTTCGCAAAGATCTTAAAGAAAGCACCATCACTTGCAGCTGCATAGGGTATACGACTGTAACCCAATGTAGCAGAGAATACGGAAGCAAATGCAACCCATAAGATCAATACCGTAGCCACAGTTGCAGATGTGGAGCCGGATAGATGCTGAACAAATTCACTCACTACAAATTTACTTTTCTGTATCTGCTCCAATGGCAAAACAGATGCCACACTTACATTCATCATCAGATACAGAACAGCAATACCTGCAATGGAAATGAACATGCTTTTCGGAATATTCTTTTTGGGGTTGAGGATCTCACCGCCTAAATGACAAACATTATAATACCCCAGATAACTGTATACACTTTTTACACTGGCAAAACCCAATGCCGCAGCAAATGCATGGTCCACTTTTAATCCGTTATTGATATTTTTGATCGGCTCCAGAAAATGGCCATGCAACACACCACCTCCTATGATCCAGGAAAGCGTGATCAATACACCCACCCATAACATAACACTGATCTTGCCGATCGCTTCAATCTTTCGGTATAATAAAACAACGATAAGGATTACGATAGTACCACTGATGCATTTGCTCTGCCATTCATTTACATGAATGATGAATCCGAAGTATTGCGCAAAACCAATAGCTGCAGAAGCGATCACCAACGGTGCCTGTATCATGGTTTGCCACACAAATAAAAAACTCATCAGCTTTCCCCATTTTGGACCATAACCTTCTTTTAAAAAGTTATAACTGCCGCCGGCAAGGGGATAGGTGGAACCCAACTGGCTCCAGATCATGGCGTCGATCACAGAAAGTACAGCACCTGCTATCCATGCATATAAGAACCAGGGCCCTTGCATGGTTTCCGCTACCACGCTCAATACCACAAAGGGGCCAATGCCCACCATGTCTGTCATATTGATGGCTGTAGCTTGTAAAAGGCTTATCTTTCTTTCCAGTTTCGGTTGCTCGCTCATATGCTTGAACCCTAAAACTATTTATTTGTAAGCAGACAGCATCATTATGAGTCAGAAATATTCGACAGTAGCCTGGGCCCGGGGCTCAAATATCTATGAAGTAAACATTCGGCAATACACTACAGAAGGCACATTCGCCGCATTCAGCAAGCATTTACCGAGGTTAAAAGATATGGGTGTTGACATTTTGTGGTTAATGCCCATCACACCGATCAGTATAAAAGAAAGACTGGGATCTCTTGGCAGTTATTATGCCTGCAGCAGTTATACTTCAATTAATCCCGAATTTGGGAACATCCATGATTTTAAAAATTTAGTGAACCAGGCACATGCGCTGGGCTTTAAACTCATTATCGATTGGGTAGCCAATCATACAGGTTGGGATCATCACTGGACAACTGAACATCCGGAATGGTATGTAAAAGATATCGATGGAAATTTTACAGAGAGAAACGGCTGGCAGGATGTGATCGATCTCGATTATGATAACGCAGCCATGCGTAATGCGATGATCGATGCGATGAAACTTTGGGTTATAGAATGTAAGATCGATGGTTTTCGTTGTGATATGGCCCATTTGGTTCCGCTTGATTTTTGGATAGAAGCCCGCCAGCAATGTGATACCCTCAAACCCTTATTCTGGCTCGCCGAATGCGAAGATCCCGCATATCATAACGCCTACGATGCCAGTTATGCCTGGAACTGGATGCATATAACCGAGAAACATGCCAAAGGAGAAGCTTCTCTCAATGATGTGCGGAATGTATTACACAATTACACACAATATCCTGAAGGTGCCATCAAATTATTCTTCACCACAAACCACGATGAGAACAGCTGGAATGGTACAGAATATGAAAAATACGGTAAGCGCGCCAAAGCTTGGGCCGTATTCACTGCTACCTGGCAAGGGATGCCATTGGTGTACAGCGGGCAGGAAATGTCGAACAGAAAACGTCTCCAGTTCTTTCACAAAGACAGTATCGAATGGACCGGGCTGCCGATCCTGCATGATTTTTATCAAACACTCTTACAACTCAGAAAAGATAATAAAGCCATCAGCGAAGGAGAAACCTTTATACTCCCAGGTCAAAGCGGTGATCAGTTGATGTCTTATATACGCAAAAAAGAAAATGATGTGGTACTTGTATTACTCAACCTTTCCAACGATGACCGTATTAAAATAACGGTAGACAACCCCTGGTTCATCGGCCAATTCCGGAATGTGTTCTCCGGCCTGCGTTTCGCATTCAATGGTCCTGAAACATTTGAATTGCAGGCAGGAGAGTATGTAGTTTACGAAAAGTTACTCTAACGTCTTTGCGATGAGGAACAACTAAGCAACCTGTGTTTCAAATAGCAGCGTGATTGAAATTTGTAGTTCAGATTGCTTCGTTCCTCGCAATGACGCAAAAAAGAAGCGGCTGTTCAACCTGAACAACCGCTTCCAAAAAATATTCATTAACACATTCACACATTCACTCATTCACTCATTGCTTACTCCACATCACTCAGATCCAAAGGATAAGGATAGGTTCCTTCAAATCCCGGATACACCCCTTCGATCTTAACTTTCCTTCCTTTATTTAAGGAAAGGATCTTATCAAGATCAGCAACACTTTTGATCTCCTGATCATTCACACTGGTAATAATAAATCCTTCCTGCATTCTGGTTTTTTTAAACAGACCTTCCGAAATTTTCTTTACCACTACACCGCCGCTGATCTGGTTGGCAGATGCTGTCTTGGAATCAACAGCAGCCAGTTCCGCACCTAATTTTTCAATGATACCGGTTGTTTTCACGATATCGGTATTGCCTGCTTTGTTTTTCAAGGTCAAAGGAACGGTACTTTCTTTACCATTTCTTACATAGGTCAGAGAGATCTTATCACCTGGTTTGAAACGCGTAACCTGCTCCTGTAATTCTGGACCTGTTGTAACACCCACACCATTGATCTTGGTTACAATATCACCTTTCTTTACACCGGCTGCCGCTGCAGCTCCATCGGCAGGTACTTCAATTACATACACTCCTTCGCCTTCTTTATAACCGGTACCCAGTTCTTTTCTTTGTTCATCCGTAATATTTTCTCTTGGGTATTGGATACCGATATACGCTCTTTGTACGGTTCCAAACTTCACAATATCCGTAACCACTTTCTTTACAATATTCACAGGGATCGCATACGAGTAACCCGCATACGAACCGGTAGGAGAGGCGATCGCAGAGTTGATGCCGATCAGTTCTCCACTGGTATTGATGAGGGCTCCGCCACTGTTACCCGGGTTTACTGCCGCATCGGTTTGTATGAAAGATTCAATAGCAGCATTGCTCTGTCTGTCGTTAATGCCGATCGATCTTGATTTGGCACTCACGATACCAGCTGTAACCGTTACGTCGAGGTTCAATGGATATCCTATGGCTAACACCCATTGTCCGAGTTTGGTTTCATCACTGTTACCATATACCAGATAAGGAAGGCCCTTTCCTTCAATTTTAATAACGGCCAGATCACTGCTGGCATCGGTACCGATAACCGTGGCTTTATAAGATTTTTTATTGGCCAGGGTTACATTGATCTCATCTGCCCCTTCTACAACGTGGTTATTGGTAATGATGTATCCGTCATCCGTGATCACCACGCCACTTCCGCTGGCACGCTGCTCGGGTATTACCCTTGGACCGCCAAAGAAATCACCAAAATCATCTCCAAAAAGATCTGAGAAAGGGTTACGCTGGCGTGAGCTGCTGTTATTGCTTACCTGCCTGGCTTTTGTTTTTGTTTTAATATGAACTACGGCAGGTGTGGCTGTAGTAGCAGCCGGTGTAAAATCAACCGCACCACCGGCGGGTGCATTTCCAAAAAATCCTGCATAATTGGCGGGAACCTTTCCCTGCTCCTGGATGCCGGCAGACTGGCGCTCCAGAAATTTGCCATAGCCCCACACACTCAAAACGGCGGTGGTAGCGCTGATGGCCACAACGGCAAAAAAGTTGTTGAGTTTCATATTCATTCTTTCTTTTTTTATTAAATGATTTCTTTCAAATAGTGTGCCTTTCTGATAGCAAATAAACGAAGCTGTTTAATTGACAGTTCACCTTCTCTACCATTTAACAAATGTTTTACGGCAATCCTCGTACTTGGAAAACAACCGGGGATCAATTTAGTTCAATAATCCGATTCCTGAATACTCATTCCTGAGTCGTGGGTTAATTGTGATAAGTTTATAGTAATACCGGATTTTTGCCTGATCACACCCTTAAAGTCCACACAGAAATGCCATCGTATTCACCCCATCTGCATAATCTGTCAATGATGGGCTTTGCGCTTTGCCGAAGGGAACAAAACCGTGTCCTACCACACATTGGATCTCCTCATTATGATTCAATTCATCACTTACTGCCTGCTTATCGGTATAAAACGCATAATGTACCTGGCTAACGGGGGAGAAGGGGGAAAGGTTCTCGGTCAGAATCACCGCATCATTGGTCATATAATATTTATTGCCCATGATCAACAGGGCCAGATGGTAGTCGAAATTGTGTTTGTACTTATGGAAATCCATAAAATACTCGTATTTCTTAAGAACCGCTAATAAAGGGATGAAATCATAGTCGGCCGGCACATACAGTTTTGTGATATTCCGGCAGCCTAACCCAAAATATAGCTGGATATCCTTTGCCAAAGCTTCCAGTTCTTCGGTTGTTTCCGTATTATCCAGAACGGCCACCGAAGTGCGGTTCCTTCGGATGATATGGGGGTATTTGCCAAAATAATAATCAAAATACCGGCTCGAATTATTACTGCCCGTGGCGATATAGGCATCAGATCCATTTAACCGCTCTGCAAAAGAAACCGAATCCTGCACTTTCGTATCCCATTCGATCAGTTTATCAACAAGATGTTTGATCAGTATTTCGTCTTTAGACGAGGTTTTAATGGTTTGTTTATGCCCGCTGATAAATACACACAAAAAATCATGAAAGCCCACCAGTGGTATGTTTCCGGCCATTACCAGGCCCACTGTTTTGGGGGATGGCTGCTCTGTCGGTATTTCATATCCGGCCGCCCATTCCTGCAAAAATGACGGATTCAAATAGTTTTGGGCAATACTGAGTACGGCATGCTCAATGAACTCGGGAATAAACCAGGGGTTTTCCCTGTAAGCCCTTTCTTTTATGGCCTCCCATTCCTCCTCCCTGCCTAACATATATTGGCCAAGACGGGCCATCAGCATAATTCGTTCTTGTAAAATCATTTCGCCGTCGTATTTTTGATGTGCAAATGTAGAATCACTAACTCAACAAACCCATTTTGTATGGCTATCAAAATTACAGAAGAGTGTATCAACTGCGGCGCATGCGAGCCCGAATGTCCTAATAACGCTATTTATGAGGGTGGCGTTGAATGGTCTATTTCAGATGGAACTACCGTAAAAGGCGATTTCACCTTGTTAGATGGTACAGTAGTAAGTACAGATGCGCGTTTTGCGCCTATCAGTACCGACACCTATTACATTACCCCCAACAAATGCACCGAGTGCCAGGGCTTCCACGAAGAACCCCAGTGCGCGGCTGTTTGTCCGGTTGACTGTTGCGTACCCGATGAGATGTACCAGGAAACCGTTGATGTATTGCTTGCCAAGAAGGCTACAATGCACATCTAATGCACAATACTATGTGCTAAACTTTAACGCCAAAAACTTGCAAAAAGCTTGCTGACGGTGTATCTTAGAGTTGTTAATCGTAGTATTAATAATTGTTACCGCAAATGGTAACAACCAGTAACGGCGGGTGATATTTCCCGTCAACGTGAGGTGAAGAGACGAGGTAGTTTCTTCACCTTTTTGTTTGCCCGGAAATGAGCATAGAACTGCGTGAGTAGTGAGTAGTGAGTTGTCAGTAGTGAGTTAGACGATTTCCTGCGTTCCTCTTACTCACTACTCACTACTCACGATTCACCGCTCACGGAAACATTCCCGCTTTTCATTCCCTCATCCACGCATTCTCTCATCCTCTCATTATATTTGCTTCACAAATCAAAGGAATGAAAAAGAAAATCGCATTGGTAACCGGTGGCCTCAGCAGTGAAGCACAGATCAGCTATAAAAGCGCCATCACCGTAGGGAATAATGTTGACAGGGATAAATATGATCTGTACCGGATAGATATTAACGCAGAAGGCTGGTGGTATGAACCGGTAGATGGCGAAAGATCAAAAGTGAACCGTGACGATTTTTCTGTGAATGATAATGGCAATAAAATAAATTTTGATGCCATACTCCTTTGTATACATGGCACGCCGGGAGAAGACGGAAAACTGCAAGGCTATTTCGATATGCTCAAACTGCCTTATACCAGTTGTGATGCAGCCACTTCGGCTTTAACATTCAATAAAAGGTATACTGTGGCTGTTGCCGCTTTTGGTGGGATCCATGTAGCACAATCATTACACCTGTTTAAGCATACACCCGTTAGCCCGGAAGAAATTCTGAAACAACTCAGCTTACCCGTATTTGTAAAGCCCAATAACGGCGGTAGCAGTATTGGTATGAGTAAAGTGAACATTGCCGAAGAACTGGCACCGGCTTTGGTGAAAGCTTTTAAAGAAGACGACCAGATACTGATTGAGGAATTTATCAGCGGAAGAGAGTTTACGATCGGTGTATTTAAAAATAAAGATGGGATCAAAGTATTACCCATCACAGAGATCATCACCGGCAATGAATTTTTCGATTTTGAAGCCAAATACCAGGGCAAGAGCAAGGAGATCACTCCTGCAGAAATTGATAACAAAATGAAGACCCAGCTTGAAGCTGCCGCCCAACGTGCTTATGAAGTATTGAACTGCCGTGGCGTAGTACGCATCGACTTTATTTACAATATCGAAAAAGCCCAACCCTTTATGCTTGAGGTAAATACCGTACCCGGTCAAAGTGAAGCCAGCGTAATACCCCAACAGGTTCGCGCCATGGGCATTAGCCTGAAAGACTTTTACTCATCCGTAATAGAGCAGGCGTTTAGTTAATTTTGAAATTTCGGAATCAGGAATTTTGTAATTGACTTATCTTACCAAAAATTACAATTTCCCAATTTCCCAATTTCCCAATTCCAAAATAGCAGATGCGATTGATCAAATACATAACGTCTAAACCTCTCTGGGTAAATATACTCACAGCACTCGGCCTCGTTCTGGTGTTGTTACTGTTGTTCTTTGCCTCGCTCTCATGGATCACGGGTTTTGGAAAAACCGAGAAAGTGCCGTCTGTTGCCGGGCAGAATTATCTGGCTGCCAAAAAATTACTGGAGGATAAAGGCTTTGATGTAGCCATTCAGGATTCTATCTATATAGACAGTATCGCCAAACAAGCTGTAGTAAGACAGATACCCGAAGCAGACGCTATTGTGAAACATGGCCGCACCATTTATCTTACCATCAACCGTACCATCCCGCCACAGGTGGAAATGCCCAATCTATCGGGGTTCTCCGTAAAGAGTGCAGAAATGTACCTGGTTAGCCTCGGCCTGAAAATGGGAGAAGTATCCTATAAACCCGATATCGCCCGTAACTCTGTGCTGGAGCAATTATTCAACGGCCAACCCATTGCCCCGGGCACCAAAATACCTATTGGTACGGTGATCAGTTTTGTACTGGGAAGTGGTGAGGGCGGAGGAGATATGGATATGCCCAACCTCGTAGGTATGACACTGGATGAAGCACGCAATTATCTATCCACTATCAGTGTAAGCATAGGTTCTGTGATGGCCATCGGTCCCATCAAGGATTCAGCTACTTCTTTCGTGGTTAGACAAAGTCCGGAAAGACTCACCGATTCTATCGGGGTTTCGGGACTCAGGGTTCCTAATAAGATCAGACAAGGACAGGTAGTTGATATTTATATCAGCAGCACGGCACCGGTTATTTCAGATACGACCGGCGCCATAAAAAACTAATTCAGAACCATTATCTATATTTTATGCAAACCATTACCGTAGAAGAACTGAAAGCAAAGCTCGACGCAGGCGAAAAACTCAACCTCGTAGATGTACGTGAACCCCATGAGAATGCCGAATTCAATATCGGTGGTTTATTACTGCCCTTAGGTAAAGTACAAACCATGCAAACCGATGAAATAGACGACCTGAAAAACGATACCGTTTACGTATACTGCCGCAGCGGCAACCGCAGCGGACAGGCCTGCCTGATCCTGGAAACCATGGGCTATAAAAATGTGATCAATGTAGCAGGAGGAATGCTGGCATGGCAGGAAAGAATCGGAAAATAATATTGAATATTGAACAAGGAATATTGAATGATGAAGTAGGAAATTACTTCGATATTCAATATTCCTTGTTCAATATTCGATATTCTTACAGTTTAATATTTACTCCAATCATATAGTTCGTTCCTGCCATTGGATAATAGCCATTCTCAGTAGCTAAAGCATTTCCTGAAATATAACTATACGTATATCCATTCGGCTCATACTTTTTATTGAAGAGATTATTCACCTGGCCAATAATATGGATCTCAGAGAACAATACCTTCTTCAGGGTAAGGCTTGCATGAAGGTCTTCCGTAAAAAATGCATTTAATTTTCTGTCCTCTTGCTGGCTGTTATCCATATATTCTTTACCTACATATTTACTCAGCAAACTGAACTCAAGATTCTGCACGGGTAAAATATTAATGGTAGCGCCGGCCACAACCGCAGGAGAGAAAGAGATATCGGTATTTTTATGGGCAACAGCATTCTGTCCGCCGTTATCATAGTTATCAATGTACTCATTATAGGAACTCACTTTATTTCTGCTTACAGAAAAATTACCCGCAACATTCAGCCATTTATTCAATAGGGCTCCACCCTGCAATTCAATTCCTAAACGGTAGCTGCGTGGTACATTGGTTCTTGTATAAGAGCCTACATCATTGATCTGCCCGGTCAACACCAATTGGTTGTAATAATACATGTAGTAAATATTGGCCCCAAAATGCGTGTTACTGTTCTTCTTCTCTATACCTAATTCGATATCATGTAAGGTTTCTGCTTTAGGTTGACTGTTTACCCCTGCCTGAAAATCATCACGGTTGGGTTCTTTATGCGCCAGTGCATAACTGAAGAACGCTTGTAAACCATTATGGGTATAGGTAATACCTGCTTTCGGATTTAAAAAATCAAAACTGCGCTTCACATTCAGGGAAGGACTTCCTTCAAAGCCCTTCATATCATGGTTTACATGACGGTACTGCACATCAACAAAACTTAACCAATGGCCTGCTAATTCATGTTGCCATTTTGTATACAGGTTTGCATCCGATTTAGTAGCCGGATAATCATAGTAGCGATAATCTTTCGATACGGAACCAGTCTGCATCCATACAATATTGCCAAAATGTTTACCATCGTATTTACTCCATCCGCCACCAATGGTCAGTTCATCTTTGGGGTCCTTGTATTGCAAAGAAGCGATCTGTCCATAAAAATCATTATCCAACCATCGCTGTCTCACCAGATCGGTTTTGGTAGTGGTTACGCCACCTGCGATCACATTCGGTAAACCATACTTAGCATAAGACTGGGAAGCTTTATACTCTTCATAATAGCCTTTACCTTTTGATAGAAATACAGCCGTATTAAAAGACCAGCGGTTCGAAAAGGAATGGTTAAAGAATAACTGGTAATGGGTTTGTGTGTAATTATCCGTTTGGTTATCGTAAGGAGTTCCGGCTTTTTCGGTCCCTGCCGGATTATTGGTGCGTTCAGTAGCCAGTAAATAATCGGGCACACCATACCAAGCCTGGTAGGTTTTTTCTTTTCCGGAAAATACATTCAATCGCAAAGAAGATTGTTTACTGATATAAGCCGTACTCAAATAAAATGATTTCAGATCACTTTTCGCACGGTCAATATATCCATCACTATTGATCCGGCTTACTCTTGCATCAACGGTAAAATGTTCGCCCAGTAAACCGGTACCGGCTTTTATTGTATTCTTCCAGGTATTGAAAGAACCAAAGCTGTTGTTCGATTCGCCATACGATTTCTCATTGAACTCGTTGGTAGACATATTCAAGGTAGCCCCGAATGCTCCGGCACCATTCGAAGAAGTACCAACGCCACGTTGGATCTGAATACTGTTAACCGAAGAAGCAAAATCCGGCAGATCTACAAAATAGGTACCCATACTTTCTGCATCATTATACGGAATACCATTGAGGGTAACATTGATGCGGGTAGCATCGGTACCCCTTATCCGCAAGGCAGTATACCCCACACCGGTTCCGGCATCTGAGTTCACTACTACAGATGGGGTCTGGTTTAAAAGGAAGGGGATATCCTGGCCCAGATTGGTTTTGGCGATCTCTTCCTTAGAGATATTCGTTTTTACAAATGGAGCCCTGTCTGTAGCCCGTACCGCTTTCAGTTCCAGGGGTTGAAGGAAAAGGGAAGTGACTGTTAACTGGATATCCAGTTTGATACCCGTACCGTTAACGGAAACGGTTTGTTTGGATTCTTTGCATCCCAGACTGTTTACGATCAGTTCATAAACACCCTTGTCTATTTTGTCAAAACGAAACTTACCCTGCTCATCGGTAAGGGTTTTGCGCAAACCCAGACTAACGGTAGCACCGGCAATCGGTGTTTTGGACGGGTTTTCTGTAACAGTGCCTTCTACAGGACTTTTAACGGGCTGTGCAATAGCGATGAGGGTTACAAATGCCAACATCGTTGTTCCCAAAAACTTTTTCATTTTTTTGATTTAAAAAGTTAATAATGGGAACAGGGAATAGCTAATGGAGAGGGACTGGAAAAAATGTACACCTTCCCTTCGCAGGAATTACCCTGTTCAGGTTCAACGGGTATTATCTCAGCCTCGCAGGTTGTGTGTCTCACACAACCCCGAAGCACCCCGAGGAAATTCTGATGCAAAAATAGGTATTCAGGAAATGGCACACAACTGTAACTTTAACCCAACTAATCCGTTGAACCTCAAAAATACCCCCATGAAGAAAATAATATCCGCCATGGTATTGGTTTTGGGACTGATCTCGGCCCAGGCCCAGAACGAGAAAAATGTGGTAGTAGATGCCAATGCAGAAGTGCGTAAAACAGGTAGTTTCAGTGCTATAGAGGTATCCGGTGCCATCGATCTATACCTTTCTCAGGGTACTGAAGAAGCGGTAGCCATCAGTGCCAGCTCAGAAGAGATCAAGTTGAGAATACGAACCGAAGTGAGGGGTTCTACCCTCCGGATCTATCTGGATGGCAAAGGCATTAACTGGAAGCTTTGGAACAATAATAAGATGAAAGCCTATGTAACGTTCAAAACACTTACCGGTATCGAAGCTTCCGGTGCCTGTAATGTAAAAGCAGCCAGTACCATTAAGCAGAATGAACTCAAAATTGAATTATCCGGTGCCAGTGATTTTTCGGGCGATGTGGTTATCGGTAAATTAAAACTGGATGCAAGCGGTGCTTCCAATATCAAGATCTCCGGTAAAGCCGAATCAACTTCAGTAGATGCGAGTGGTGCCTGTAATATCAAAGCCTACGACCTGGTTACCGATATGTGTAAGATTGAAACCAGTGGAGCTTCCAATATCAAGATCACGGTAAATAAAGAATTGAATGCACAGGCCAGTGGTGGCAGCAGCGTATTCTATAAGGGCAGCGGACTTATCCGCGATATCAGTGCCAGCGGTGGTGCTACCGTAAAACACAGAACCGAAGATTAAATCAAATAACATTTGGTTACAAGTCTCCCCGCCCTTACCTTTGCGCTCCAAACATCGCGAGGTAGAGCAGCGGTAGCTCGTCGGGCTCATAACGGTTTTGAAGTGATAATAAGGTCAAAATTAAAATATTGAAAACGAACCACTTGAATAAAAACCAAGTGGTTTTTTTGTGTCCGCGCTAGATTTCTGCGCTAGATTTTTAACCAAATATTCTTACCTCCAATGCTGCTTTTTCAACGGCGGATAGGATGGTTGGATCAAGGTAATGGTCATTCAATACTTTTTGACTTGCGTTAGATGTGATCTTGCCTGTGTCTTTACCTAATACCTGATTGGTCCAAGATATATAGGTCTTTCTTAAGTGCTTTAATGTAATCTCACTTTTTATACCAGCGCCATTCTTGTAGTGGGTGAATGCTTTGGTTATCTTTTCCATCATGGTATTGGTAGTGTACTCTTCGGTTGGGTCAATAATTCGTTCGGTGGTGTGTTTTTTCTCTTCCATACCCATATCCATTAGTGCCTTTTCAAGGTCAGCACCAATTGGGATATATTTTACATATTCATTGTCTGTTTTTTGAATTCTGTTTGCTTTTAAGTTCCCAATCATAAAGAATTTGGTACCATTTTTCAAGGTGTATATATCAGACCATCTTAAATGGATAATTTCCTCTCTACGACCACCTGCTAGTAAAAAGAGTCTAAAAGCATCCTTCATCCAAGTCTTGTATAAATTGATTTTATTACCATTATTCTGCACTAAAATAGGGTGGTAGGTATCAACAGCATTCAGTATAGCTTCAAAATCTTCCTTGTCGATGGTTTTGATACTCTTTTTAGGTACCGGCAAACTGGCGCACTCCTTAAAGTAGTTTTTCATTATGATGTCTTCCTTATCAATTAGAAAATCAAAGAAGGTAGTAAGAGCCTGGATGATGTTATTTACCGATTTAGGGTAGTATTTCCCCTTCATCTTTCCAAAAAAGTAAGATACATCCGCACGATTGATTTGAGGAGGTTTAATCCACTTTATTTTCCTATTCTCTTTTACGCTATCGTGGAACTGAACTAAAAATCCAATAGTCTCCCTTATGTACTTTGGTGTAAGGTTCTTGTTGTATTGTTGATACTCACTATCACCACTTAGGTACATTTGATATTTTACTATACCTGTTGCAAGGTCATAATCATTACCATCTACACAAGCAGGTATATGATTAGGTTGTTCTTCCAACCCCTTTTTAAAATTGATAGCCTCAATCACTGCGTCATCGTATTCGGTGGCTACAAGGATTTTACTTTTGTGCTTCCCTGTGATTGGGTCAATATAGTTTGCTCTAAAGTTTTGGTGCTCATAGTGCTTACATCCTGTATTGTTTTGTCTACACTTACGGCACCAAATTTTAATACCGTCTCTGTTTTTGCGTAGTTTTAATTTGCTCATCTGTAAAGTCTTTTTAGGAGTTCTTCTTGTTCTTTATTCTTTGGTTTGATTCTTGTGGACGGAGTTGCTGAGTATTCATTGTCCAGCTCAATTAGGAATAGATCGCGTAGTTGGTTATTCCCATCGCAAAGGATTTTAAGTTTTTCTTTCCATAAGTGCGGGTATCTTTTTTTACAGTCAAGTACCAATGGTTTTAGGTACTGCATTTGAACCTCTAGCTGAAATACATATTTTTGTTTGTTGATATAGATTTTCACATCATTATCGGTTAGCCAAGATTCAATTGAGTCTCGATCTTTTTTCCTGATAATTCTACCAGCTTCCATAATTGATATTCTTGAAAAATCTTTCATTTTTAATATACACCCAGTTCTCAATTTTTTGTGGGGGTGAGTTTTATTTTGTTATAAAATCTAATAAAAAAATATTGCAAATAAAAATCATATTCGAGATGAATTTGACTAGCAAGTGTTTGCTTGTTCCATGCGGAGCATTCGTTAGTATTACTTTTCTAGTAGGCAAGGAGGGTAGCAGGTAGGGCGATATTATTATACGTATCCTTCATTGCCCCCTGCCTGCCCCCTAAAGTCCTTAATTAGATCAGATTTGTTTGCGAAATATTTTCCAAAATTTTCGGTTCATTGACAATTTATTGAGAATACTAAAATAAAAATTCCAGAATTTTTTATCAGAAAATCAGAACCTCTTTTAATATTTGAACTGAACACACCTTTGATTCTTTCATAGTATTTTTTCTCTGTTTTTATTGGTTCAATTTTAGACCACTCCTTGTCTACATCAATTAAAACTGGATTAGAATCAATCTGGGACGCCTTTGTTTTGCAACCAGCAACTATTCCTGTTAAC
Organism: Chitinophagaceae bacterium; assembly: GCA_947455605.1. GTDB lineage: Bacteria > Bacteroidota > Bacteroidia > Chitinophagales > Chitinophagaceae > Sediminibacterium. Next base: position 1,655 of record CANGOX010000056.1, on the reverse strand, counting down.
TCATAAAGCCTTCTTAAAACGAATGTATTGAGCTTTTGAACGTACTCCTCAGTTGTGAATACTCCATCGTGAATTGTCAATAGAGGTGCAGCAGGAAATTTTTCATTAAACTCCTTGCAAATGACTGCTAGTAAAAGGTAACTCTCTGCTCGCTGCAACAAATATGAGAACCTTTGTTTACCTATCATCTCGTGAATCTGATTAATCCACCTTTCAACACCTGGGTAAACTGTTTGGAATATCTGAATCTGATCATTATGATGCCTGTGGTTTTGGTTATTATCAAATAAGACATACATCATGGTACTCTTTAATTTATCCCTCTCATCTTTTTGCACCACTCTTGTTGGTGTGTTGTTATAAACATAATACCTATCCAATACATGTGTGTAGAAATCTGAACTGAAGGGTGACTGGGTATAATTGATTATACTTTCAATATCTGATGTATTAAAAAAACTACACCACATAAATGAAGAACAGTGATTTAGAGTAGTTGAATAAGAATTAGAAGTACTAGTATGACTAGTATAGTACTGAATATTAATATTAGAACTATAAGTAGTACTAGTATCAATACTTTCATTATTAACCAGTTCCTTATATAATTCTGGGTAGATAGTCTTAAGATTATAACCTTTACAAGAATCATAATAGAACTTTGATTGCATAACTGATGAAAGTATATAGGGTTGTGATGAACTAACATCAACACAGAAAATGGGTTCATAATTACAGAGTAAGAATGGTCGCAGCAATCTTGGCAGATTGGTAACAGATGAGTTTAGTCTGTGATTTTTATTTGATACCTTGCGCCATGACTTACCTTCTTCAATCTGTTCAATATAATACAACCACCTACCAATCAAATTATGTATAAGATTGACTTGATAAGGGTTATTATCATGTACACGATAAAGTAACTGCTTTCCAAAATTATAGACATACTCATATACCAATGTGTCGAATGTGATTGTGTTACACTCAAACTGGTTTAAGAGGAATCTATACCTTGAAGCAGTGGTTTCGTCCATTACCACAGCTACTTCATGTTTTGATATCACCTTTGACAACTTATCAGGTATGGTCTTATATACGACGTCACCTGTATTATACATGGGAGTTATTCTATACCCCTGGCAGTACCCACTGCTACTATTCCCATTTGGGTTGTGCCATGACCTATCAACCTCAATTATATGGTCATCTGAATTTAATAACAGCTTACGAATGATATAGAAGTCCTTATTCCCGAGTATTTTCTTTAGTTCTAAAGAACACAAATTATGGTACCCGCCATTATCACTATTTAAGCGGTAGTTATCGTTCGTTTCTGTCAGAAGAGATAGGAAGTAGTAAATCTTGTGCTTCAGGTTTGTTGTTCGGGTTGGCGACACTTTTAAGGTGTCAACCAACCCTGCAACATTAATTGAGGCTGATACTTTTACTAGCATTTATTTAATTTAAAATTGGTAAAGATTATTCATTCTAAACCAATCATCAATTTGTAAGTGTCCCTAAAAAGCAGACAGTTTAAAATTAGAGCCGAAAGCTTAAATTTAAACTGCAAATATGAAAAAGACACGATTTACGGAGACTCAGATTGTTTCCATTTTAAAGCAACAGGAAGGTGGTCGAACAACCAAAGAGGTTGC
>CANGOX010000055.1 GCA_947455605.1 Chitinophagaceae bacterium | reverse complement strand
TGGCTACCAGTCCTTCATAAAATTTGGCATAATGTAATAGTCAATTACAATGCTTCAAAACATCCTTATTTTCCTTCTTACTTCTGTAATAGAACTGAGAACGCGATAGAACACCTTTCTTATGCACCACTGGACTTTATATATTTGTTTAATATAGTTTCAACAGCCTTTCTATCATTTGGACGAGGCATAGAAATGTTCAAAATTTCTCCTTTATCGGATAATAATATGTATCGTGGAATGGAACTAATCCTGATTTTTTTAAAGAAGATATTATCAAAACCTCCCGGGCTGTAAAGAGGAGTAATATTTTTCTTCTCTTGACTATTTTTAATAATCCATGAATCCCATTTGCCAATAAACTGATCAGCTGCTATTGAAATAAATTGAACTTGATCTTTATAAGCTTCAGCTAAAGAATCTATAAATGGAATTTGCGCTATGCAGGGAATACACCAAGTTGCCCAACAATCTATAAAAATAATTTTTTTAGCAATTGCACCTTTAAGAGTTACTTTTTTGTGGAGGCTATCTAAAAAGGTGAAATTTAAAATTTCATCGTTACTAAATGGATGCTGCATAACTGTAATCTCGTATAAAGAATCTACTAAAGTAGTTATTCCTTCTGAGGAAGATTTTCGATTATAGTTGTTATAAAGGGTTATAAAAGATTCCTTCTCGTTGTTTTGACTCGCCTGTTCCATAAACCTAGCCAGAATGTAACCCTGCCTCTCGCCATCTAAATAGGTTTTGGAATATTGCAATCTATTCTGGTAATAATTTCCGTGATATTGTTTGTTAATGAATGGATTAGTCCCGATATAATTGACATAACTATAGATAGTTATTCTGTATGCTGAAATTTTCTTGAATAATAATGGATTGTTAATGTATTTCTTAATACTGATAAATGTGTCAATCAATTCTTTAGGGTACGTATTCAAAAGCTTGTCATCTCTCACAACTGGTTCCATCAAGTCATAATAGTAGCTATATTGAATTTCCTTCTTGGCATAATATTTAAGTTGCTCTGGAAAATAAAATTGCCTAGCAAATTCTCTGCAAAAAATTATTCTATCTTTATATACCGTGTTGATATAATTTAAATATTGCGATAGATTATGGTCAAAGGTTTTGAAGGTCATTTGCATGTTTGCTCTCATGTCACCATGCAAATAGGCAATGCTATCAAAGAAGCCTACGTATTTGTATTTTTCTGGAAAAGTCAACCTCCAACTCCATGAACTTATTATAGAATCATTAATAACGTATGAATTTCTTGTTCCAATCATTTTCCGTGTAAAAATTGGCCTCATTGTTACGGTAATTGTATCCTTTGAAGGGCTTAACAGCAATTCATGCCCCAAGCCCTCTAACAAAAAATAGCATCCTGCCCCCCGCGACAATTGATATTTTACGAGTATGATCGCAGTCGTATCGTCTTCGTGCATTACTTCTTTGGCAGAACGTAATTCCTTTTTGCTAGTTTGATCAATATGATCCCAATTATTCTCAACAATACCTAGAATATTAGTTGAAAATGTGTGTTTAGCAGCCATACCATCTTTTTTTATAATGTATTTAATTGTTACATCTGATGGACTACCAAAAGCGCATAAACTTGAAACAATCAATAATAAACCGAGGTAACAACTTTTCCCTTTCATTTTAATAAATTTTACTTTTAACACGATATTAAATCGCTTTATCATAATATTTAATTCAGACCCACAAATATTTTAGCCTTTTAAGAGGAAGAGGCCATTTAAATTTATCGGCCTCTTCCTTGAAAATTATGCTGCCCCAGGACAATCTACATTCGTACAGCAGTCATTAGCATAGCACCAGGCGTCTGCCGCAGCTTGTGCTCGATCTGCAGCCCATCCCTCTCCCTCTGTATAGTTAATACTAGGGGGGTTTGCGCAAAGCCCTGACCATGTGCAATGATCTAAGGCAAATCCGCCTAATACATTTTTCATCTCTCCTCTGCTTAATGTTTTCATAATTTGATGCCACAGTTTGTATTTTTAAAACGTGGCCAAAAACTAATTAGTAAAAATAAATAGTGCAACGGCTTCAATTCGGGTACCGTTGTCAGATTACCCGTTTTCTCGCGCAAGAAACTATTTGATGCAGGGATTATTCCTAACCTCCTGCGGATAATTTGAATTCTCCAATCTTCTCCTCTAAATCTGGTAATAATTTATCTATATCATCAAGGCTATACATCGCCGGTAATTTTCTACCATTTAAGAAAAAGGTTGGAGTATTTGCTATTTGACTATTTTCAATCCATTTATGGTGCATTACAAGGTTATTGTTTAACATCAGCGTTGATGTATTTTTCCATTTTTCTGTCCATTTATCATAATTCATCCACTCAAACCAATCAGCAAGTGCATTTTGAAGATGCTCATTGTTACTACCCATGTCTTGGGAAACTTGCAATATTGCTGCTACAGCTTTGCTTATTTTGTCTTTGCCTGATGGCGAAGGTGTTATTAGTCTTAATAGTACTTTTATTTTGTTTGGATGATGTTCTAAAAGTTCATCAAGTTTTTTATGCGCTTTGGCACAGGGTCCGCAGTATGGGTTGCAGGCAACGGTTATTAACAGAGGAGCCTGAGGATTTCCTAATAGCAAGTCATTTTCCCATACAGTAGTATCTACTTTTAGTTCTTGTTTCAATTGTGTTAAAAACAATTCACCATTCATTTTCCATTTTCTTAATTCCGCAAGTTTTTGCTTATTGGTAATGTTAGCCTTTAGAAGATTTTTTATTTGAGCTAACGGAATAGATAGAAGGATTATTGAAAATGCAAAGGCTATTACCAATAGAAATGTATCGTTTAATATAATAACTGAAGAGGTAAGAATAAATCCGGGCTAAAATTACTGATTATGTAAAAGCACAACTGTACCGCAAAATAAAGGACTGATGCATCTGCGGGTGTAATATTAAAAAATCTTAAGGAGGCCTTGCTATTGAGTACTGCTCCGCAACCGTTACTACTACCTACCGCTCCGCAAACTTGTTTTACCAATCGGCTTTGGAGACCAAGTTCGGTACTAAGTGCAAATAGACTTATAACAACGCCAAGCAGGGAAAGTATCCCAAAAAGGAACTTAAAGATTCCAAGTGTTCCAGATGTAAAGCCTTCATATGAGGAGGCAGCAACAATAGAAATGCCAATTAGTATAAAGATTGCTGATGCAGTTTTATTTCGGTGGGCATTTTGTGCATACTTGTTGTTTTCTGCATTTTTCCATGTCGCGTCTTTTTCAGGATAAAGTATTATGCCGCTCCAATTTTGGGCAATTTCATTTTCTATTGCCCAAGATGAAGTATTAGTCACAATATGCAAAAATTCCTCTCCAGGCTTTTTTATGTGTGCAAGCAATGGATAATTGAATTCTTGTACTTTTGTAAGATCAGAACGAATAGCATGGTATTTCATACCTCCAACTTCTAGAAAATCGACAATTGATAAAAGAGATGGATAATCGGGATGGGTAGTGATTTCTTCTCTACAAAAAGTCTTGTTGATGTGAATGCCACAAAGCTTCAGCCAGCTATAAACTGTTTGCCAGTGTTCACCTACATGGTGTGACGCCATAAATTGAATTAATTTTTCGGTGTACCCAAAAACTTTAGAGAGGGGGAAGCAAAAAACAGATTTTGTATGGGAATATCGAAAAAAGTCGCAATCAACTAACAAAATACCTATGTCAATGCCCTTGGGTATTTGAAGTCAACTTATGTTTTGCAAACTTATAATTCCGATTGCCTATTTGAAAACCTGTTTATTGCTCGATGCTTTTAGCTCCAGGTTTAATAAATATAGGAAAGTTTTATAGAATGGCAAAAATAGATGGGTTATTTTTAGAAACCGTATATTTTGCAAAATCCGACCACGTTGATCAGTTGATACCAGTTAAGCCGGGTAAGGTATTTTCAGGACTACAGATTTCCGGTATTGACTGCTCTGGGTTTTAGGTTCTTGCACTATTCATCCCTCTATTAAGGGCTTATGCTCTGCTCATTGCGGAAGGATGATGAGTTATACATAAAGGCATCCTACAGGTCAGCACTCCTTTTCTTTCTTCACCCACCTTTGTCCAAGTTATTAACTTGAGGCCCTTTATCTGAAAATAAAAACAACTTTCGTTTAACTGGAAGGGGGGCTATTCTACCGGTAATTGAAAATCAAAAGTTCCTGTGTCCCCCTTCCAGTTAAACGAAAAGCCAAGCTTTTTTACAGCCTGGTTTTTTGCTGGCGCTGCCGGGCGCGGCAGGCAGGATACAATAGGTGGGCTTTGCACATAGTTGGTTTACTTTTTATGTATGTAGCTACTATTGTCACCTATTGGCTTGCCTGCTTTTAATACCCGCATCTGTGTACTGTCGGCCTGCATTTTCTGGTACAGTTCCCAAACCTGCCTGTTGTGATCTTCCTCAGCTTTGACCGACTCCCTTGTTTTGTCCGGATCCTGCGCAACGCTATCAGAAACATCCTGCATGATTTTTGTCAGCACTGGCCGGGCATCAAGTAATAACCTTCTCCATTTGGTATCATTATTTTGATACTGGTCTAAGCGCTTAGCGGACTCGTACCAGCCCATAGCAAGAACGAGGCAAATGCAAAATAGCGCTATGGTTGCATAGAGCAATTTTGGTAAATGATGCTCATGAACCAGTTTCTGAATCAACGGTTTTTTTAATAACTCACCATGAATTGTCATTTGTAAACTTAGGGTTTCCATTTGTTTGAGAGGAGCCGCACTGCGCTCGATAAATTCTTGTTGGGTTGTTTCCAAAGCGCCCCTATTCAGTTCCAAGCCTTTGATTCGCTTATGGGTTTCCTGCAAATCCTCTCCCTGTTTTTCCTGGGTCACCTTTAAAACTTTCAGTTCCTGGCTGTCCTTTGCCCTTTCTACAGAGATCTGATTCAGCGCCTTCTCAATGCTTGTGTTTTCCATGATTCAACTTTTTTAAGGTGTAATAAATAAATAAATGCTTCTATTGAAAGCGTACCGGCACTATGATTTCTTTATCCATAAAATCCGTTTATAAATGTTGTGATAGGTATTTACGGTTTCTTTTTTTCTGTAATAATTCATGTGGTGTCTGGCTATGATCCCGCTCAGGCCTTAATAGTATTTCTAAGGCTTTGCAGAGATCTATTTTTATTTCCTGTTCCATATTCTTTGATTTATCAGATGAGGTAGATTTTGATTGCTTTTGGTCTCCGGGGACTATCACCTGTTTTCTCCCCTGTTCCAATTGCTGGTGCAACTGCTGGCGCTTTTCAAGTGAATACCCCAGGATCTTTTCAATTGCGCTCAAAGAATACCCCAGTTCACTACCCTTCACACTCATTTTTTTATTATCGGTAAAACTGATACCCCGGCTCTTATGTATCTTTACCTGCCGCTGCTCCATTTTGCGGATAAAGTCAGTGAAGTTGTTAGCCGTAAGCAGGCAGTCCCGGATATTTTGTTTCAACTTTTCTTTACGCTGGTCGATACGCTGTTCCTGTTTATATTCAAGTCTTTGTTGCTGACTTAGGAATTTCCGGGGACTTAACACCTGTTTGAGTTCATGTTTAAGTTCGAGTTTTCGGCAGAGTTCGGCTACTTTGCGGTAACTGTTAGAATCACTAATAGTCTTACCATCGAAGCCTATCCGGTTGACTACAATATGCAGGTGGGGGTGCTCCGTATCCTTGTGATAGATGACTATATATTGGTTATTTTCAAACCCGAACTCTTTAGCAAAATCCTGTCCGATCTGCCTGAGCTTCTCCATTGTAAAATTATCCTCCGGGTCGAGGCTTAATGAAATATGCATCACTGGCTTTGATAAATTGGGGCGTAAAGTCCTTACATCATTAAACTGGCTGACCAGTTCTTTTTTATTTCCGAAACACATATTATACTCCAATACCTCTGCCCGGTTCTCATGTTGCAGGCCATCCTGTTTACTAAGAGCCAGCTTCTGCTCATGACTTAATTCCTGCTTATCTTCCAGGCAATAACGCAGGCAACCCCCAAAAGATTTTCCGATAGCTATTTTTCCGATCATACAAAATGGGTTTTTATAGTGATGGTCAGTTCCTTCAATTGGTCACATAACTGCAGTTCTTTGACGGACAGGTATGCATCAAATTCTTCTCCGCTATTTCTTTTTTTTGCCAACTGGTTTAAGTTCGCAGCGATATGATTGAGTGTTCCATTCATCGTTAAAGCCTCTTTCGGGAACTCCCTTTTTGGCCTGTCAATTTTTCCGGACAACCCGATCTCACGCAAATATTCTGAGACAGTCATACCGGCTTCTTTACCCTTTGTTTTCAGCAGCCTTTGTTCAAAAGCACTGCAATGCACTGTGACCGTTTTATTTCTTTTGATCTCTTTAGATGGCCTGCCCCCTTTGGTGTTTCTATGTTTTACTGTTGTCTCCATAGTTTTTAACGGTGTCTTAGGGTTCGCCTGTGCCGAACCCTCTCCACGAATGCGATAGCATGAGTGGAGCGAGCGTTTCGGGGTTCCCGAAACATAGCTCGCTCCTAAGCGAAAAAAGAAAATACTGGTAATTGCAGATAGTTTTCCATTTTGCAAATCATGTTATTGCAGTTGAAAAGAAATATGATTCTCCTTATGCAATGTCACTTACTGAAACCCTTATATTCTTCATGTATCCGGTTTTTGTTGACTATTTTGTGAACCCACAAATAGCTGATTGAATACTGTTCATCGCTGGCAGGATACTGATCTCAGTAGACCAACATTTATTTACCTATTTTTTGCAGGAAAACAAGAAATTCAATGCCGGTAAATTTGTCAGTAATGGGTTTTATTGTCTTAAACTACCGCAAAGCCTCACTGTTAAAAATCTTTGGACTGCCTACACCATGTTTACGGATATTGTCCTTTAAATCCATCCACAAACGGATATTGTAGTCTGCTATTTCGAGTAATTCTTCAGGCGTTAATTTGTGCGGATTCAAAACAGCGGGTGCGGATTTATCTTCCGGTTGCGGTTCAAAAAAGGAAAAAAGATTGGGGGCATAACCTTCGCCCACTTCTAAACTCTTGCCAATGGCGATGCTGTTTCCGAACAATTTGATTTGCTTACCTGAGTTTAAGTGCAGGGTTCTTCTTTTAAAGTCTGTCATAATTTTTGTTTTAAAATGTTAAGCGAATAATTTTTAGATGTTTTTTGTCATAGCCGTGGCAGCTGGTGAGAAGAAAAAGTTGGTTGCTTACAATCATTCTTCTTTGATAGTTGGCCTCATTGACTGTATTTGGGTTGTTCTGCCCAGGTAAGCCAGTATCTCGGTTTTATTGTAAAAGACCCTTGAACCGATATGGTATTTGCGGTAATAACCCCGCTGCACATGGCTGTCAATAGTAGGTTTGGAAACCCTTAGCATCCTGCACACTTCCGGTTTTTTGATGTAGACAATTTCCTCTTCCTGTTTGGTAACAGAGGAGAGTTCCTGCTGAATGGACTGCCGGATAAACTCCCTGAGTTGTTCGTAGAAGTGCTCAGGAGTATCACTGAATAAAATAGTGTTAGACATAACCTTTCAATTTTGATGCAATCTCGAATTGAAGGGAGATGGGATAAAGGGAAGTAATACCTTAAAAAGGTTGTGGGTATGCCTTTTATGGTGTTTGGGGCGTGGGCCTGGATACTAATTCAGGCTTATTAATATGAAAATATCCCCGAAATGACCATTTTAATGGAAAAATATATCTAAAATCGGCCTCTTATTCAAATTTAATCCTAATTTAGTGGAAAATTATTCCTCAAATAACCTGTTTAATAGAAAAATATATCCATAATAGTAAAAACCTGAGTTTTAATCGAAAAAAATAGCAACCATGAGGCTACAGGAAATCATTATAGGAACAAAAGAAAGATCCAAACAGATCAGTAAGCTGGAGAAAGAGGGCATGATTAAAAAGATTGCGCCCCGTTTATATACATCCAATATGGCAGAAACACCGGAAAAAATTGTGCGGCGTAACTGGTACCGCATACTGTCTGAATTATACCCGGAGGCTTTCTTAAGCCATCGCAGTGCCTTAGAGAGGGTGCCCACAGAAGGCGGACATATTTACCTGACACACAGCTATACGAAGAACACTGTATTACCGGGGCTGATCCTTCATTTCTTAACGGGCCATGAGGCACTTGAACCGGATGATACCTTTTTTTTTGGCAACCTGCGAACATCGGGACTTGCGCGGGCTTACCTGGAAAATTTGCAAAGTAGCCGCGCAAACGGGGAGGAATCAAAAACGCTAAGCCGCGAACAACTGGAAGAAAAGATGGAATCTTTCCTGCGGGTAAAAGGAGAAGATGCCTTGAACCAGGTGCGGGATAGGGCCAGAGTGATTGCCCCAATTTTGGGTATGGAAAAAGAATTGACGGCTTTGAATCAATTGGTCACTGATATGCTGGGAACCGGTCTATCCAAAAATCTCAAAAGCACAGTAGCAAAAGCAAGGGTGCTGGGAGAGCCGGTGGATCCGGACAGGATGCAGCTTTTTGAATCACTTTTCGAGCAACTCGTAGGTAAGGATTACCCGGATTATCCAGACAGAAACAGTAACATGCAATCGTACCGGAACTATGCATTTTTTGAAAGTTACTTTTCTAATTATATCGAAGGAACCGAATTTACAGTAGAAGAAGCCAAACAAATCATCACTACTTCAACGCCGCTGCCTGCAAGAGATGAAGATTCACATGATGTATTGGGAACTTACCAAATTGTGTCTGACAGGAATGAAATGTCTTTGCAACCCCAGAACTCAAAAGATTTTTTACGGTTAATGAAGGAACGGCACGCCGTATTACTCAGCGCCCGGAAATCAAAAATGCCGGGGGAATTTAAGGACAGGAACAACAGAGCGGGTACGACTGAATTTGTGGACTGGCAACTGGTACCGGGAACTTTAAAAAAAGGATATGAATGGTACAGCCTATTGCAACATCCCTTTTCAAAAGCGGCTTATATCATGTTTATGATCAGTGAAGTTCATCCTTTCATAGACGGTAATGGAAGGATCGCGCGTATAATGATGAATGCAGAATTAGGTGCAAAGGGGTTATCGAAGATCATTATACCAACCGTGTACAGGGAGGATTACATGGGAACTTTAAAGAAACTGACCAAACAAAGGGATGGTGATGCCTATACCCGGATGCTTTTAAAAGCCTGGGAATTCAGTAGTAATATTTATGATGAAAGCCTGAATAGAATGGAGGAATACCTTACGAAATGTAATGCTTTCCTGACGCATAAAGAAGGTTATTTAAAGATCATTCAGCGATAAAAGGGAAGCGTAGTTGGTTATTGTTTTAAAATCAGCCTTTCTTCCGGGATATTAATTTCTTCCAGTTCTTCGCTATTGGTATATTTGAAATCAACTGTGTAGTGACATGTATTGGGGTTGAATATTTTTATAATGCCAGCCCCTGCGGGTTTATATTCAGTGTTAAGTACGATTACTGGTTGGCCCGGTGTGAATTTCATAAAAAAATGTTTTTAATAAATACCGGATTTGGATTAGGATTCAGGAAAATCAGCCTTTAATATTTCATCTGCACGCCTGGAAACATCGGCTCCGAAAATCTCTGGATGTGAAATAATCTGTTTGAATTGAGGCTTTAATTGTCCTTTCTCTCCATCATTATTCTTTCCTTTTAAAACATGTTTGTACGAAAAACTTTTCAACTTGGAAAGACGGCCTGACAGATTGGTTGCCTTGAATGTTTGCTCCAGGAATTTTTTAAATGCCTGTGTGTCCTGCATAAGAGTATAATACTGGCTCTCATCATTATTGATTTCAAAATAGAGATGTGTGGCGATAATATAGGTCCGGGTATGAAAAGATTCAGTTTTGTTTTCACCAGCATCCGGGTCGGCTTGGGTTTTACCTATTGTACTGGTTTGATCTGCGGTAATATTATTCAAAAAAGCTTTTATGGCTTCATCTGAAACCTGGGCCGCTTCAAACAAAATGGTCATTTCTTTTTTGGTGCCGGGGTTTTGCAGGATGTTTTGTATTACAGAAAGGGTTAGGGATTTTTTATTAACGGATTTGTGTTTGGCCAATTCATTTTTTATTTCATCCAGAAGGCTGTTTAAATATAGGCCTGGGGAAATTGTCCTGTCTTCGTTCCTGCAAAAGACAAAGTGATGCCATTTGAATTTGATAAAGTTCTCAGGGGTCGGTTTAAGGTCGTATTTGATACTTTGCCAAAGCCAGTTCTTCATCGGATATTGTAAAGTGGGGCTAACTAAAGACCAAAAAAAAGGTCAAATATAAAAAATAAAAAATAATAATAAATAAAAAGGGGAAAAATTGGGTGAAATGCAACACGAATGCAACACAAAAAAAATAAAACCCGCGACTGGCGCGGGTTTTAGCTTATAAAAGCGGACCGGACGGAACGTCTGACCCCTTTACATAGCTTCACACACACCTACTCATTTTTACTTAATCAATTAATATTTAGCATTTTACACGTTGTTTTTTATTATACTATTTCAGAGCTTCACATGGCTTTACCTAACTGAGATAGAGTAAAAAATATAGTAAAACCGTGAATTATGATATTACCAATCAAACCTGTTTGCAAAAAAGAATGGGTACGCCGTGATGGCACAAGTGTTATTTTTCTTCAGTATTGTTTTAATTCTGATGAAAGAGTTTTGGTGGATAGTGGCCTTGCAATTCCGCCCGAATACTGGAACAAAAAAAACAATCGTATCAGTACAAGCTTGCCGGAAGATTACGGTAAAGTAAAAGAATTAGAAATTGATCTTTCAGAAAAGATGCGTCGTGTAGAGGATCTGATCAATCATGCACTAAGCAATAGTAATTTACATCCTACCAAGTTTTTAAAACAAAAATTCCACACGGATTTTGACCCTAAGAAATCAGCTACTGTTTTAAATGCTACAAATACATTGGATGTATTCTGGCATATTGATGACTATACGAAAAGTAAACTGCCATCTGTCAAGCAATGTACCATTGATGTAATAGGTGCTATGAAAAAACATTTATTAAGTTTTCAGGCATATCGCAAACAGAAGATCACTTTTGATTCTTTTGACCTGGCATTCTATGAAGAGTTTTTAAACTACCTCATTTATGAAATACCTCATCCACGAAGGAAAACTGTGATTAAAGGACTTAAATTAAACACGATTGGTAAAACTATTAAACATTTAAAGTCTTTTTTGAAAAGCAGGATGAAGAAAAAAATTATCCCCTTTATTGATCTTAGTGATTATAAAGTACCGGAGGAAGAAGTGGATGCCGTTTATTTGTGTTGGGATGAAATTTCAACTATTTATCACCTGGATTTATCTGAACGCCAGCATTTAGAAAAATACAGGGATCTGCTTGTGCTGGGGTGTCTCACCGGTTTCAGGTTTAGTGATTATTCAGATATCAAACCGGATGAATTAAGAAATGGTATGCTGTATGTAACACAGACAAAAACATTGTCAACAGTGGTAGTGCCATTAAGAAAAGATGCAAAAGCGATATTGATCGACAAGTACAATATGCAAATGCCACAGGTAAGCAATCCAAATTTTAATGAGAATATCAAAGAAGTATGTAAACTGGCTGGTATTGCTGAACAGGTAAAAATAACTAACAAGCGGGGCAATAAAACAATAGAAGAAGTGAGGCCCAAATATGCCTGGATTACCTCACATACCTGCCGCCGTTCCTTCTGTACAAATGAATATTTAGCTGAAACACCTTCTGATCTAATTATGGCCATCAGCGGTCATAAAACCGAAAAAGCTTTCCGCCGGTATATTAAAGCAGATAAAATACAGAAGGCTCACATGATTAAAAAGCTTTGGGATAGCAGGCCCGGACTATAAATTAAGGGGGTTGAACAGTTTTTTGGCTAAATACGATTTGTTCGTTATTTTTGCTTGTTCGTTATTTGCGAACAAAAATAAAATGCGAACAATGGAAACAGCTATTATACAAGAGGCACTGCAAAACTTTGAAAAGAATACAGGTATTAAAGGTACCTGGAAAGATGCAAAGGCAACCGCAACAGATAACGGAATGGACGGGGATGTGTATTTTACTTATGATAAAAAAAAGGTAATGCTTCCAATTGAGGTCAGAAAAAAAATAGGGCCACAGCATTTACCGGCAATAACCGAAAAACAAAAGAAGGCGAAAGGTTTGATGTTATTAGCGTTAGACATTCCTGAACAGGTTGCCAAAAATCTGCGGGAGAGACATATTAATTATATAGATGCTGCCGGTAATGCTTTTATCAATAGCCATGATATTTTCATATTGATTGAAGGAAACAAACCTATAAAGCCACAGCAAAGCTTCCAGGCAAAGGCATTTAGTAAGACTGGGTTAAAAGTAATTTTTCAATTTTTATTGCATCCTGACTTAATCAATGAGACAATTAGAAACATAGCCAATCAGGCGGATGTGAGCTTAGATACTGCTCACAAAACAATTCAGGGGTTGAAACAATTAGGATATATCATTCCATTAACTAAGAAAGATATGGGCTGGAATAACCGGAAAGAATTGTTTGAAAAATGGATCGGCGAATATGATACAAGGTTGAAACCCGGTTTGCATGTTGGTAACTTCCGGTTTGTAAAAGAAACAGATTTTTTGCAATGGAAAGCAATTCACTTGCAGGATAATACTTGTTGGGGTGGCGAGCCAGCTGGAGATTTACTTACCAATTACTTAAGACCGGAAATACTTACTCTTTATACAACAGAACCAAAAATGGAAGTAATAAAGAATTACAGGGTACTGCCAGACCCGAACGGATATATAAGGGTGTATCAAAAATTTTGGGAGGGGAATGAAACACAAAATGTTACCGCACCCCCTTTATTAGTATATGCAGACCTAATTAATACTGGCGATAAAAGAAATATAGAAACTGCACAAAAAATATATGGGAAATTCCTACAAAATAAGTTTTAACGCACTCCGACAGGAAGGAGCAAAGGATGTATTTGCGTCACTTAACCGGGCATTAGAAACTTTAGAGATAGACTTTTACCTGATAGGGGCACTCGCGAGAGATACCTGGTTTGCGCAAAAAGGGATCAGGGCACTCGGAACAAAAGATATCGATTTTGCCGTGCTGGTATCAGATGAATCCCAATACCAGTCTCTCAGAAATTTTTTAATACAGGAAGAAGATTTTACAGAATCATCTTCAAACGAATATGTTTTATTTAATAAGCAGGGGCACCAGATTGACCTTTTACCATTTGGGGCAGTAGAAATAGAAGGCAAAAAGATAGTTGATAAGCAAGGATTGTTTCATACAAATATTTCGGGGTTTAAAGAAGTGTATGAAGAAGGGACGGAGGAAGTAAACTTTGATGGAGAATATAATTTCAAGGTTTCAACTCTCGCAGGAATAGTAATTCTGAAATTGATTGCCTATGATGATCGCCCTGAAATTAGAAGTAATGATATGGGAGACATTGCCGCAATCATACGCCACTATTTTGATTTGGAGAGCGATTTGATATACGAAAATCATGCAGACCTATTTGCCGGGGAAGAACAAAGTTTGGAACGCATAGCGGCAAGAGTTTTGGGCCGTCAAATGAAACTAATACTAAACAGGAATGCACTTTTAAAAGAAAGGATCATTTCCATTCTGCAAATAAATGCTAAGTCGCCGGAAGATAGCACCATAGGCCTTCAGTTTGTAAATGAGAATATTCAGACAGTGGATGAAGCTATCCTGGTTATAAAAGAAATCCTAAAAGGTATTGAAGAATGATAACAAGACTTATTTGGTTACCCTAATTTTGGGTCGAAAATCGAATAAAATTACCCTAATTCTGTGCCTGAACGTCCTACCGTACAAATAGTTTACCTGTAAAGCTGCGTCAATCTCCTTCATTTTCAACCACTTAATATTTCAGGACGACCTGAAAAATTACACCTCTTTTTCCGCCCTTATTTTGCTTCTGTAAACCTTTTTGTGCATACGAGTAAAATGAGATGACATGGAACAAGAAGTAAATGCAAATGGAACGCCTCCGTTTTTGTTAATACAAAAACCACAAGAGCTCATCAGGTTATTTGAAGGCCTGATTGATAAGAAGATCAGGGAAGTGGTAACAGTCAACACCCCGACTGACCATTTCCATACAAACGAAGATTCACCTTTTCTCTCCTCTAAAGAAGTCCAAAAAATTTTTAAAGTGAGCCGCCAGACAATTAACGACTGGCGAAAGTCGGAACTATTGCAATCATTTAAAATTAAGTCCCGGCGTTTTTTCTTCCGGGAACAGGTAGCTCAGTTACTAAAACAGCTTCCGGTAAAATCCCGGGTTCAGGATGGAAGTAGTACAAAAGCAACTGATTAACCATTTGAGACCTGCCCCGCATTTTCTTTTCACAAGCACCATCAAATGAACTATTCAAATAACATCTTAAAATAAAAACCATGACAGATTTTAAAAGAAGAACCCTGTATTTAAACACGGGTAAGCAAATCAAATTGTTCGGCAACAGTGTAGCAATCGGGAAAAGTTTGGAATTGGGTGAAGGCTATGCGCCTAATATCTTCTCTTTTGTTGAGCCGCGACCGGAAGATAAATCCGCCCCATCCGTTTTGAATCCACACAAATTAACCCCAGAAGAAATGCTGGAAATAGCGGACTTCAATATCCGTTTGTGGATGGATTTAAAAGACAATATCCGTAAACATGGTGTGGGCAGTCCGAAGATTTTTAACAGTGAGGCTTTGCGTTAATGCGAGCTAACTGACAAATTTTCCGGTACTGAATTCCTTGATTTTTTTGTTAAAGGCTACGAATAAATTTTGGTTTAGCGTGGCTAGGGCTTCTTTGTTAAAAACATTATTTAATCAGCCATCTGAAGGATAAAAAAATAGTCAGTTAGAACCAGATATATGAAGAGTGTAAAGATTTCAATAAGTGGCAATGCAGCATCGAACATCATTTTTCTTTTAAGTAGCAATAACAGGATTTACTAAATGGAAAACTATCTGTAAGCCCCTAATATTTTTTTCTTTTTTTGGGGAGCGAGCTATGTTTCGGGAACCCCGAAACGCTCGCTCCACTCATGCTATCGCATTCGTGGAGAGTGTTCGCCACTGGCGAACCCTTGAAGATTAATAAAAAATATGGAGACAGCCAGCAAACATAAGAATACCAAAGGCGGCAGGCCTTCCAAAGAGATCAAAAGAAATAAAACGGTCACTGTTCATTGTAGCGCTTTTGAACAAAGGCTGTTGAAAACAAAAGGCAAAGAAGCTGGTATGACTGTCTCTGAATATTTGCGTGAGATTGGGCTGTCCGGAAAAATTGACAGGCCCAGAAGAGAGTTCCCGAAAGAGGCTTTGACGATGAACGGAACGCTCAATCATATAGCTGCGAACCTAAACCAGTTGGCCAAAAAAAGAAACAGCGGGGAAGAATTTGATGCCTACTTGTCCGTCAAAGAGTTGCAGTTATGTGACCAGTTGAAAGAACTGACCATCACTATAAAAACCCATTTTGTATGATCGGTAAAATATCTATCGGAAAGTCTTTTGGGGGTTGCCTGCGTTATTGCCTTCAAGACAAGCAGGAATTAAGTCATAAGCAGAAGCTGGCTCTTAGTAAAGAGGATGGCCTGCAACATGAGAACCGGGCGGAGGTATTGGAGTATAATATGTGTTTCGGTAATAAAAAAGAACTGGCCAGCCAGTTTAATGATGTAAGGACTTTACGCCCCAATTTATCAAAGCCAGTGATGCATATTTCATTAAGCCTCGACCCGGAGGATCTTTTTACAAAGGAGAAGCTCAGGCAGATCGGACAGGATTTCGCTAAAGAGTTCGGTTTTGAAAATAACCAATACATAGTCATCTATCACAAAGATACGGAGCATCCCCACCTGCATATTGTAGTCAACCGGATAGGCTTCGATGGGAAGACTATTAGTGATTCCAACAGTTACCGCAAAGTAGCCGAACTCTGCCGCAAACTCGAACTTAAACATGAACTCAAACAGGTTTTAAGTCCCCGCAAATTCCTAAGCCAGCAACAAAGACTGGAACATAAACAGGAGCAGCGTATCGACCAGCGTAAAGAACAGTTGAAACAAAATATCCGGGACTGCTTGCTTACGGCTAACAACTTTACTGACTTTATCCGCAAAATGGAGCAGCGGCAGGTACAGGTATATAAGAGCCGGGGCATCAGTTTTACCGACAACAAAAAAATGCGGGTGAAGGGTAGTGAACTGGGGTATTCTTTGAGCACTATTGAAAAGATATTGGGTTATTCACTTGAAAAGCGACAACAGTTGCACCAACAATTGGAACAGAACAGAAAACATGTGATAGTCACCAGAGACAAAAAACAATCAAAATCTACCTCATCTAATAAGTCAATGAATATGGAACAGGAAATAAAAATAGATCTCTGTAAAGCCTTAGAAATACTATTAAGGCCTGAGCGGGATCTGAGCCAGACACCACATGAATTATTGCAGAAAAAAAGAAAACGTAAATACCCGTCACAACATTTATAAACCGAAAACCAAATAAAAAAATAAAATATGGAAGAGAAAACCATTGAAAAAGCGCTGAACCGGATCTCAGAAGAACGCCTTGAAGACAGCAAGGATTTAAGAAATGTAAAAGCAGATCAGGAAAAGCAACAGCATTCGATCCAGGAAACAAAGGAACAGGTCAGCAGTTTACATCAAAAAATGGCAACATTTAAAAAGGAACAGCAAATACTAATGCAGCGTATCGCCGTGCCAATCGAACAACTCGAAGATTTTGGTGCAAAGATCGATTCTCATGGTGAACTCTTGAAAAAACCGCTTATTCAAAAAGTAATTCATGAGCATCATGTGCCAAAATTACTATATGCTACGGTAGCACTTTTTTGTGTTTGTATAAGTTTTGGTGTTGGCTGGTTCCAAACCGGGCAACACTTAAACCAGTATCGTACCAATGATACTAAATGGAGAAAATTACTGCTGGATGCCAAGCCAATCCTCACGGAAATCATGCAGGATGTATCTACAAACGTTGAGCAGAACCCGGATAATGTAAGAGATTCCGTAGAAAAAGAGGAAACCCATAACGCCCAAGTTTGGGACTTGCAGCAAAAAATGAAAGCAGACAGTGCCGCGATGCGTGCATTAAAAAACAGGCAAGCCAGCCGGTGACAAATGTTAGCTATACACATAAAAAGTAAAACCAACCATCCCGCAAAGTCTATCAGTTGTATCCTGCCTGCCGCGCTCAGCATCACCAGCAAAAAACCAAGCCCAAAACGGCTTGGCTTTTTCGTTTGACCTAAACAGTGGCCTGCAACATCTGTTTTTCAATTGACAGCAAGACAGCCACTGTTTAGGTCAAACGAAAGGTGTTTTATTCTCTCTATCATAATGTCTTGCCTCTATTCTTTGTGTTTTGTTTACTCACTTTCGGAATAAAAAGCTTTTTGCCTATATTTAGTTAAGTGCTGTTTTATACTGCGTATTACTCTGAACACATAAGCATGATAGGTCATGATGGTAATTACAAATCGATTGATATATTTGGATAATTATTTACATCCTATCGATATAATCCTTTAAAAGAACCGCATGCAACTTTCTTATAATCCCCTATATCCATCCATCGATGACCTGATCAAAAAAGCAAAATCCAAAATCCCGAAATTTGCTTTTGAATATATGGATGGCGGTTGTAACGAAGATGTAAACCTGTATAAGAATACAAAAGAGATCAGGGATGTTGAGTTGAAACCGTTTTATTTAAGGGCACATACAGATGCAAAATTAAACACCGAATTATTCGGTCATGTTTATGATGCACCCTTTGGTGTTTCACCCATAGGCCTGCAGGGATTGGTTTGGCCCAATGCACCTGAGATTTTAGCAAAGGCAGCCTATAAGCATAATATCCCCTTTATTTTAAGTACGGTTTCTACAAGCAGTATTGAAAGAATTGGAGAGTTGACAGAAGGTAAGGCATGGTTTCAATTATACCATCCGGCAGAAAATGAGATCCGCGATAAAATTATCGATAGAGTAGAAGAGGCAGGTTATCCGGTTTTGGTTATTTTAAGTGATGTGCCAACCTTTGGGTACAGACCCCGGGATATAAGAAATGGATTAGCCATGCCACCCAGAATGACCTTAAAAAATATCATCCAGATTATAGGCAGGCCGGAGTGGGCTTTGAAGACTTTGTATCATGGACAACCCTCTTTTGCAAGCATGAAGCCTTATATGCCTGAGAACTTAAATATGAAGCAGTTGGGTCAGTTTATGAACGCTACTTTTTCGGGTCGGTTGAACGAACAAAAAATAGCTGCGATCAGAGAACGGTGGAAAGGAAAACTGGTAATCAAAGGAATAGCTTCCGAAGAAGATACAGAAATGGCTATCAGGCTTGGATTGGATGGTATCATTGTATCCAACCATGGTGGCAGACAATTGGATCCGGGCCAGTCTGCTATTAAATCATTACATCCAATTGCTGAAAAATACAGCAAGCGTATAAAAATTATGATGGATAGTGGCTTACGTTCCGGCCCAGATATTGCCAGAACCCTTGCCAGCGGTGCTGATTTTACATTTTTGGGCAGAAGCTTTATGTATGCCGTTGCTGCCTTAGGCGAAGAAGGTGGCGACCATATCATCTCAAGTTTAAAAGTTCAGTTGAAACAGGTAATGGATCAGATTTGTTCCTCGCAAATAAGTGATCTTAAAAATCATCTCATAAAATAATAGCCATATAAAAATCTACATTTCTCATGTTATGAGCTTTTCCGAAATTTATTTGTAGAGAAGGGTCGCCTGCTTCGTGTTTAAGAACAAATATGGTAAAGCAATGGAAGTATTTCTTAAGTTACCGTAAGGTTTGTGGGCAACCTAATCAGTTTTATTTCGATATGAAGTATTGTTATCGTCTTCATTGACTTCTGTTCTGCTCATCAAGAAGTGAAAGTAATCTCCTTAATTGTGCCACCTTTCTTAATTCTCATATTATAAAATAAATTATATTTTAATTGATTATGTTAGCGTTAAGAGATAGTTTTTAAGAAAAAGACTTTAGTTGTACTAGTTGCATTATAGTGCAGGATGGTTTTAGTTTCTATAATTAATAGTTTTCATAACTATAAATACATTGCTTTTGCAATGATTGATAGTTAGATTGCTAATTTATTATTTTAGTTAAAAAATAAAATAAATGCTGCCATGTGAGTAAACAATTATTTATATATGCTTTTTTTATGATTGGGGTGTCGGCGCAAAGCCAGGTATTTCTTCCACCCACTCGACTGAGGTGCAACTTATTATTACATACAGATAAAGTTAGCAGAAATGGAATTTCAGTAAATGAAAAGCTTGCCTCAGCAGTAAAGCGAAATGATCAATTTCAATTCGTTACAATTAATACACCTCAACCTGTTTTTGACTGGGAAATTAGTGCTGGTATTAAGCAAACATCTGCATACAGAATATTAGTAGCATCATCAGAAAAAATGCTGGCTTTAAATCAAGCCGATTTTTGGGATTCTAAAAAAGTGCCTGCTAAAATTAATCAGTCAATATATGCTGGAAAGCCGCTGCAAAACCAACATGTGTATTACTGGAAAGTGCAGGTTTGGAATGAAAAGGATATGCCCAGTAGTTTTTCCAGCATCCAATCGTTTTTTCAAAATAAACCAGATTCCATTGGAGATATATCGCATTCGCCTTTAACTTTTGACATTCAAAAACCTAACCTTGTAGTTAAAAAAGATAACGGTGATTATTTTTTAGATTTTGGGAAAGATGCATTTAGTCAATTGCAATTACACATTAACAGCGAAAAGAATGATTCTATTTGGGTAGAAGTAGCGGAAGCATTGGCCGCTCCAACTGTTTTATTTATAACAAACGGAAATGTTCGGTATAAAAAAATAGCCTTATTCGTTGAAAAGGGGAAACACGATTATACTATCAATTGGCCACCAGATGCAAAACGAAATAGCAGAACACCTGTGCAAATGCCTGATTATATAGGAGAGGTTTTTCCTTTTAGATATGTAACCATTCATAATTTTTCAGGATCAATCACTACCGGTTCTGTAACCAGAAAAATGGTCTATTATCCATTTAATGACAACGCATCGAGTTTTGTTTCCAGTGATACTGTGTTAAATAAAATCTGGGATCTGTGTAAGTATTCCATAAAAGCCACCAGTTTTACAGGTCATTATTTAGACGGCGACAGAGAACGTGTTCCTTATGAAGGTGATGCTCTCATTAACCAACTGTCGCATTATTCGGTAGATGCAGAATACAGTATGGCTCGCCGTTCTATGGCGTATTTAATTTATCATCCAACCTGGCCAACTGAATGGAGTTTGCAAAATGTTCCCTTAGCCTGGAATGATTATTTATACACCGGTGACGATAGTTTTTTAAAAACTTATTACACAGAACTGCAACAAAAAATATTAATGCCCCTTTCAGGAGATAATGGATTAATTAGCACCAGAACCAATAAGCAAACAAAAGAGTTTCTACAGTCTATTTACATTACAAAAGCTTTTGATGGTAAGTCAGATTTAAGAGACATTGTTGATTGGCCCAAAGAGGTTGCCTATATAGGTACAGAAAAGGAATATCCTGGTGAAACTGATGGGTATGTATTTACAACCTATAATGCAGTTGTCAATGCTTTTTATTATCAGAATTTAAAACTGATGCACAAAATTGCATTGGTTTTACATAAAACAGGAGACGCTAAATTATACCAGGAAAAAGCAGAACAGGTTTATCAGTCTTTCCAACAGGTGTTTGTAGATCAAACATCTCATTTAATTAAAGATGGCGATAGCACATTACATACCTCACTACATGCCAATATGTTTGCACTAAATTTTGGTTTAGTGCCAAAAGAACATATTACAACAGTAGCCGGTTTTATTGCTACACGAAAAATCGCTTGTAGTGTATATGGCGCACAATTTTTATTAGACGCTTTATACGATGCTGGATCCAGCGACTATGCCTTGAGTTTGTTAACCGCAAAAACGGAAAGAAGTTGGTATAATATGCTTCGGGTGGGTTCCACCATTACCATGGAAGCATGGGATGTAAAATACAAACCCAATTTAGACTGGAACCATGCATGGGGTGCGGCACCTGCCAATATTATTGTTCGCAAACTCATGGGGGTTGAACCCATTAACCCTGGTGGAGACCAAATACAAATCAAACCCCAATTAGGGAGCTTACGTTTTGCAACACTTAAAACTACTTTGCTAAAAGGAGTAGTGGAAGTGTCGTATCATAAAAATAAGTTGAATGACCAAATAGTCATTTCAATACCCGGTGCTACAACTGCTAAAGTATGTTTAGCATACAATACGTTGAAACCAAAACTATGGGTTGACGGAAAAGAACTAAATATTCAACCTGTAGACGGCTTTTATATTGTACCACAAGTGCCTTCAGGTAAGCATGTATTTGTATTGAAATAATTTTTCATATTCTAAATAAATATTTTGAAAAAATTGCAATTCGTCTTTTGCCTAATAGTATTGTTGTTTATAACATCTTTCGGTAAAAAAAACTTCGAAATTGTTGAAGACAGGTTGGAGTCAGGTTTTGTTTCACCTCCTGATTCTATTCAAACCAGTGTTTATTGGTATTGGATCTCCGATAATATTTCAAAAGAGGGCGTTATCAGAGATCTGCATGCGATGAAACAAGCCGGTATCAATCGGGCATTTATAGGTAATATTGGCTTGGATAATGTTCCTTATGGGAAAATAAAAATGCTGTCTGAAGAGTGGTGGGATATTCTTCATTCAGCATTGAAAACAGCAACCGAATTAAATATTGAAATTGGTATTTTCAATTCCCCCGGATGGAGTCAATCGGGAGGCCCCTGGATTAAGTCTGAAGATGCCATGCGTTACCTGATTTCTTCTGAAACAATTGTGAAAGGTCCAATGAGATTATCTCAAAAACTTGAAAAGCCAATTGACTTGTTTCAGGATGTAAAAGTAATTGCCTATCCTGCTCCCAAGGATGACCCACTGGTTGTAAGTAATA
>CANGOX010000054.1 GCA_947455605.1 Chitinophagaceae bacterium | reverse complement strand
CTTTCACCTACCGGCTGGTTTAACCTGGAAGGATTATTCTGGTTAAAACCTGGCAAGAATACTTTTGGAAGTGGTGCCGCAAATGATATGGTTTATGCCAACCCATCCTTTCCAAAAATGGCCGGTTCTTTTGAATGGGAAAACGGTAAGGTAAACTGGATAACGGAGACAGGTATAAAAGTAACGGTTAATGATTCGGTCATCGATCGGTCAACCATATTTGAAGAAGGTAAAAAAGTTGTGCTGCTTGCCCTGGAAAATTTCCGCTGGAATATTATCAAACGTGATGATAAGATCGGTGTTCGTTTCCGGAATTTACAGGCCAGCGCCGTTAAAAATTTCAAGGAAATAAAACGTTATCTGGTAAAAGAACAATGGCAGATAATGGCACATCTGGAAGCAGCACCAAAAGCAAGTGTACTTATTACCAATGTACTTGGTCAGACAAAACCCGAAGAATCACCGGGAAAACTGGTATTTACTGTGAATGGTAAAACCTTTCAATTGGATCCTATACTGGAAGGGAACCAGTTGTTTATTTTGTTTGGAGATGCTACCAGTGGTAAAGAGACCTATCCATCCGGAAGGTTCTTATATGCCCAACTACCTGATGCAAACGGGAATACGGTTCTCGATTTTAATAAAGCCATCAATCCTCCCTGCGCATTTTCAACTTTTGCAACCTGCCCATTGCCGCCTAAGCAGAATATCTTACCGATAGCAATAACAGCTGGAGAAAAGGATTATGTTAGTGAGAAAAATAAACACTGATCTATGTTCCTGAAGGAGGAACCATTCTCTATTTGAACAATTTATGAAAGTGTTAAGATCATATCATAGTTTGTACCATGGTGTTCAAACTGTCCTAAACGGGTGAATCCGTTTCTTTCATAATAATGGATGGCTCTAACATTATCGGCCTGTACTCCACCCCATAACAGGATCCTGTTGATCTTTGTTATTTTTTGCTCGGCAATAATATATTGTAAGAGGCCGCTGCCAACTCCCTGGCCCTGACGGCTATCTGCCACAGATGGGGCGAATGTACTGTCTTGTTCCTGATCCGGTATCAGCCCATATGATTCGAGTCGTGAGCGGTCATGTTCCAGAATACCTCTTTTCATGATGGCATATGCAACGATAGCGCCTGTTTCCAGATCTACCGCAATATATCCTATCAGTAAATCATTGTCCTGGTAAAAATCGATCATTGATTGCTTGTCAAAAGCATGTGGAGCAAATCGTTTTTTTGTTTCGGAACTGAGGCTGTTTACATACAACACCAGGTTGTCAAAATCTCCCTTATCCAGTCTTCGCAAAAGAAAGGGCAGGGTGGTTTGTTTATGTTCACTCATTAGAGAAAGGATAGTTCAGTGGGGAACTGTAGGGGTAATATGTAAAAGTGTTATGTATTATAAAGGAATAGTCTGATCCTTTTTACCTGGTTACGGAAAAGAAAAAAAAGTACAGGCCCCATAACCGGAACCAGACTGATACCGGATAACCAGATCAGTTTGCTTTTAAAACCAAATGAACGTATACTGAAGAGTTGTCTGGCAGCAGTTACTATCAATGCTATATGGAACAGGATCATAATCGTCCATAAAAGCAGGCCAAGATCGGGTGTAAGTACGGTCATACCTTTCGTTTAATAAGTTTAAGGATGGGGTCTTTTATAAGGTGTAACAGCATTTTGGGTTGTTTAATCATTACTCTTACCAACTTCTTTCTTGGTATCATCTTTGGAAAAAGCGATGATCAATAAAAAAGCGACCACAAACCAGCTTTGAAAGAGCAGGTTGTTTTTAGCAAGGCTGATGGTTAATTCCGTAGAGAGTAAATGTATCAGTTGCATGTGTTTCCGTTTATTGTTTGAGTATAGAGTAAAAATAGTAGGCTTCTGCAGCCCCACCTATGGGGAAAATCCCCCTTTTTTGGGGGATTTCACCCGTACTAACATACGTTAGCTTAAATCATTATCTTTGCAGCTCAAAAATCAGGAAATGAGTAACAGAACTGTTTATATTGTTGCTGCCGTTCGTACACCTATTGGCAGTTTTGGCGGATCCTTAAAAGACTTTACAGCCCCACAATTAGGTGCCATTGCCATTAAAGGGGCGGTAGCAAAATCCGGTTTGCAACCATCCGATATTCAGGAAGTATTGATGGGATGCGTGATTCAGGCCAATACCGGTCAGGCTCCGGCCCGGCAGGCAGCGAAATTTGCCGGACTCCCTGATAGCGTGATCTGTACCACTGTAAATAAGGTTTGCGCAAGCGGTATGAAAGCTATTGCCCAGGGAGCACAAAGCATTCTGTTGGGTGATGCCGATATTCTTGTTTGCGGTGGTATGGAAAGTATGAGCAATGTGCCATTCTATAGTCCAAATATGCGCTGGGGTAATAAATATGGAAATGTAAGTATGATCGATGGTTTGTCTAAAGACGGGCTTACAGATGTGTACCATAATTATGCCATGGGTAATGCAGCCGAACTCTGTGCCAAAGAATGTAATGTGAGCAGAGAAGACCAGGATGCATTTGCGGTTGAAAGCTATCAAAGAAGTCAGGCTGCTTCAGCTAATGGATCTTTTGCAGAAGAGATCGTTCCGGTTGAAATTCCGCAACGTAAAGGCGATCCTGTTTTATTTTCAAAAGATGAAGAACCTTTCAATGTAAAATTTGATAAGATCCCCGAACTCAAACCTGCCTTTACCAAAGACGGTACGGTTACGGCTGCCAATGCTTCCACTATGAATGATGGAGCCGCTGCCGTGGTTTTGATGAGTAAGGAAAAAGCAGATGCCATGGGTATCAAACCCCTGGCTATCATACGCAGTTATGCAGATGCAGAACAGGCACCCGAATGGTTTACCACAACCCCGTCCATGGCTGTTCCCAAAGCCATTGCGAAAGCAGGGTTGCAAATGGGTGATATCGATTTTTGTGAATTGAATGAAGCATTCTCTGTTGTAGGTATCGTAAATACCCAAAAAATGAAACTTGATCCTGCCAAAGTAAATGTACATGGCGGTGCGGTATCATTAGGTCACCCATTGGGTTGCAGCGGCGCAAGAATCATCGTTACCCTCATCAATGTACTGAAACAACATGGTGGCAAGATCGGTGCCGCTGGTATTTGTAATGGCGGGGGTGGAGCGAGTGCGATGGTGGTGGAATTAATTAGTAATTAGTAATTAATAATTAGAAATTAAAAATTAAAAATACATAGCCCGTCATTTCAACGAGAAACGAGGAGAAATTTGTCCATCAGAATGGATATCTCAACTTGTATTCTTTTGAAATGACGGGTTTATTCTATTTTAGCAGACATGGTACAGATAAGAAAGGCAAATTTTTCTGATGCAGAACTGATCGCAGACCTAAGCAGGGAAACTTTTTATGATACGTTTGCGGAATTCAATACTCAGGAGGATATGGACAAATTCCTTACAGAACAATTCAGCAAAGAATATTTAATGGAGCAGGTGGCAGATCAAGGCAATATTTTCTTACTCGCCTATGCAGATGAACAACCGGCCGGTTATGTATTCATGAAAGAATCCAGCCATGAAGCCCTTGCAACAAAGAATGTGATCGAGATCTCTCGCTTATATGCCCGCACCTCATTTATTGGCAAAGGAATCGGCAAAGCCCTGATGAATGCCGCCATCGATAAAGCCCAACAATTACAAAAAGATTCTATCTGGCTTGGCGTATGGGAGCATAACCACCGGGCTATCGATTTCTACAAAAAACAAGGCTTTGAAAAATTCTCCGAACATGATTTTATTCTCGGAAATGATATCCAAAGAGACTGGGTCATGAAAAAAGAAATTCTTAATTCCTAATTCTTAATTTTTAATTACTCTTCCACGGCCCATACTTATGTTCCGTTTCGGATCTGTTATCTGCATAAGGCCCAAAGGGATGGTCGAATGGTTTCTTTTTGATATTGGGCCAGTCTTTGCTGAGATCCTTTGTGGGTCTGGGTTGTGAATTTACAAAGGCTGCCACATCCCATGCCTGTTCATCAGTTAATTGTGGGTTGTGATAATTGGTTGGGTTGGGCATATTGTTCTTTACATATCCCGCAAAACGCGATAAGCGAAAAAGTCCTGCACCTGTATTATAACTGTTATTCCCCCATACTGGCGGATAGAGATACGTTAGTTTATCCGTATTGATCTGTCCCTCTCCATTTTTACCATGACATTTTTCGCAGGTATTTGTATACACCAGTTGCCCTTTTACCGGATCTGCAGCACGGGATAAATGTTTGAGTTCCACAATACCCGATCCTTTGGGTTTGGTGCCTTTTTTTACATCGCTTCCCAGCCATTTGATATAGGCAACAACCGAACGCATTTCTTTACTGTTCGTATCTAATGCATGCCCGTTGAGACTTCTTTCTATACAATCGTTCACCCTTTTTTCAATGCTCTCCACACTGCCTGATCGATCACGGAATTTTGGATAAGTAGATGCCACAGCACCATAATTGTTTCCCCAGGGTTTGGTGCCGGCATCCAGGTGACAGTTCTGGCAATTCATACCATTACTCATATGAGCAACTGTTCCTTTTGGACCAAGATAATAGGCTGTTTTTTCAATAAGGTTTCTTCCATAACGGATCAGGTCTCCACTACTATCAACCGGTATCTGGTTAGCAGAAGCGCCTGTCCAGCAATCTGCAGTATCTTTTTGGATGCTGGCTTGATCTGCCGGTTTATCTGTATTGCATGACAATGCCATCAGCATCAAACACAATAGCAATAAACAATTCGGTCTCATAATTTCCGGTTAAACGATACTACTCTGTGAAACGCTTATCCTCAGTGCACGCTGTGTTGAAAAAAATAAACATTTATAATACTAAGAATAGTTCTTTTTTAACACAGAGCGCACAGAGGAAAGGGAGTTACACACAGGTATTAATGTGGTAGTTTCTCTCTCAATAAACCATATACCCAGGTACCTGCAATGGCACTTACTAAAGTTACGATCACAACGGTAGCACCTGTGCCGATAGTGGCAAACAATGGCCCCGGACACGCACCCGTCATGGCCCAGCCAAAACCGAATAATAATCCGCCGATCACCAATCCTTTGTTAAAGGGTTTATCTTCAAAATGCACTTCTTCGCCATAGATGGTTTTGATCTTATATTTCTTGATGATGAATACAGAGATCACACCCACCACAACAGCAGAGCCTATTATGCCAAACATATGAAAGCTTTGCAGCCGGAACATTTCCTGTATACGGAACCAGGAGATCACTTCTGCCTTGGTTAAGATAACGCCAAACAGAATGCCTGCCAGTAAGTACTTGAAATTGTACCACCAGGGATGTGTTAATTCACTGCTGTTAGGGCAGGAACTGTCTAAGGAGCGAACTTCAAAATCAGTATTGGTCTCTTTCACCTGCATGGTTATAATTTTAAGATGAACGGCATGATCAGATTTGCCATGATAAATCCACCAGCCATAAAACTACAGGTGGCAATGAGTGAGGAAAGTTGCAGGTTACTCAATCCCATGATCGAATGTCCGGAAGTGCAACCCCCTGCATATCTTGTTCCAAAACCTACCAGAAACCCACCAGCAACCATCAGCAGCAAACCCTTAATCGTTAATAAAGCGGGCCAGTTAAAAATATCGGTAGGCACCAGGCCATCATGGTTAGTGATCCCATATTGTTGTAATTCGGACAATAATTTTTCATTCACAAGAACGGGTTCATGCGAGGATAAAAAATTGGCAGCCACATATCCGCCGATTAATACTCCGGCCACAAGAAACAGGTTCCAGGCTTCTTTCTTCCAGTTGTATTGAAAGAAAGGGATCTTGGCGGGCAAACAGGCCGCACAAATATGCCGTAAGGAAGAAGATATACCCAGTCGCTTATTACCAATGAGTAATAGCAAGGGCACCATCAAACCGATCAGCGGCCCGGCCACATACCATGGCCAGGGTTTTTGTAACCATTCAGTCATATCCGTTTATTATTTTGATTGGAAAGTTAATAATTACTTGGAAGAAAGTTGGGAAGTTGGAAAGTCCGAAAAGTCGGGAAAGTCCGGAAGAAAAAAAAGTCCTGCTTTCGGACTTCCCGACTTTTCCGACTTTCGGACTATTTCAGGAACAATTCATGGATAATAATATAGATCCCCATAACAAGCACAAACCAACCAAACCATTTTTTCAGTTTCTCTCCAGGCAGATCCTGGCCCAGTCTACGACCAATAAAGGTTCCGGTGATGGATATAGCGGTTATGGGTATCAGTAGCGACCAATCGAACTGGTGATGAAAGAGATCGCCGGCAAAACCAAATAGTGAATTCATGGCAATGATCAAAAGCGATGTACCGATGGCATCTTTCATCTTCAGGTGAAAAGAAAAGATCAGGATAGGGATGATCAGGAATCCGCCACCTGCACCCAGAAATCCCGTCAGGATACCTACTTCAATACCCCGGATCAACGCTTTTGTAAAATGGATTTGATGATCATGCTGGTCAACCTTGGGAATGGGCTGTTTCTGGATCATATTCAAAGAGGCAATGATCATTACACAGGCAAAAAGTAGCATGGTAACCAAAGATTTGGTAACGATGAATTGCCCGATCATAAATAAATGTTCGGGTAATACCGGTATCAATAATTTTCTGATCAGCAAAACAGTGATGATGGAAGTGATCCCGAAATAGAAAGCAGCCTTGAAATTGATATTTCCTTTTTGATAGTTTTTCCATGCACCGGCCAGGCTGCTGCAACCCACTATAAACAAGGAATACCCTGTAGCAATACCTGGTGAAAGATGAAAGAGGTAAACCAAGACCGGAATAGTTAAGATGGAACCGCCACCGCCGATGAGGCCCAGGGACAGGCCAATTAACAATGCGGCAATATATCCGGCAATTTCCATGTACTTGTTGTTGGGGTGCAAAGATGCTGAATAATGTGCTCTAATTGCAGTGAGACGGTATAATTTCTATGAATAGGCTATAACCAGAAGAGTAAGTTGATGAGGCGCTGCAAGAAAACAGCTTATACAGCTTGTTCGGCAAGATCATCCATGCTAATGCCCATATGGCTTTCATCATAGATACATTCACCGTTTTTGATCAGTAGTAGCTGCGGTGATTCATGGAATACATGCAGGGTTTCGGCAATTTTGTTGGAGATATTGCGGTAGGCGATAAGGTCTAAGAAATGAAAGTCGATCGTATCCGGTGCTTCTGCACGTTCCAGACGGCTTAAAACCATGGAACTGATACTGCAACGTGTACTATGTTTGAAGATAACCTGTGGTTTATGAGCAGATCTATTGAGAATCTGTTCAAATTGTTCTTCGGTGGTAAGGGGAGTCCAGTTCATCAATCTCTTTCTATAATAACGGTCTGCAAAGGTCTTTGTTCAGAACTACTGGCGAAAGTATTTTGGATTTGTGGTAGGACATCCTTTTCTCGACGGAGCACAGGAAGTTAATAGGGCTGCCGCCACCAAAAAGGTCAGAAATAAAAGGGTAATCTTTTTCATAATCGTGTTTAGATAAGAGATTAGGCTGTATTTTGCGACTCATCAAAGATAACCGTTCAGGTGTAAACGTTGCCTCATAGCCGTACACATTTTGTTAATTTATTTGATGAATTCCTGAATACTAACGTATGCGAGTCCATTTTATTTCAATCGGGGGTAGCGTAATGCACCAATTGGCTATTGCTTTGCACAGAAAAGGGTACCGGGTTACGGGTACCGATGATGAGATCTTTGAGCCTGCAAAGAGCAATCTGGAAAAAGAAGGCTTATTGCCACTTCAGATAGGCTGGCAATCGGATATGATAACCAATGAGTTAGATGCGGTTATATTGGGTATGCACGCCAAAAATGACAACCCTGAACTGATTCGCGCCCAGGAACTGGGTCTGAAGATCTATTCATTTCCTGAATATATCTACCATGAAAGCCTGCAGAAAAAAAGGGTAGTGGTAGGCGGAAGTCACGGAAAGACCACCACCACAGCCATGATCATGCATGTACTGAAGCGGCTGAAACTGGATTTCGACTACCTGGTGGGTGCCCGGTTGGAGGGTTTTGATCAATCGGTAGATATTACCAACGCGCCGGTTATTATTTGTGAGGGCGATGAATACCCCGCCAGTGCTATTGAGCGCAAACCCAAATTTCATTTCCTGTTTCCCCATGTGGCCATCTTAACGGGTATTGCCTGGGATCATATCAATGTATTCCCCACATTTGATTTTTATCTGGAACAGTTTGTCATCTTTATCAATAAGATCGAAAAAGGGGGATTGTTGATCTATAACGAATCAGACCCTGTTTTAAAACAACTGGTTGAGTCTGATCTGCGAAAAGATATCCGCTACCAACCCTACGGAATACCGGACCATACCATCCAGAACGGAACCACTACCGTTACGATAGAAGGGGTAACCGGTTTGCTGGAAGTATTTGGCAACCATAACCTGATGAACCTGTTTGCGGCCTTTTATGCCTGCAAAGAACTGGGGGTAACAGCTGCGCAATTTGTTCCGGCTATCGCATCTTTTACGGGAGCTTCCAAGCGATTGGAATTATTTGCTGCCAATGATACTACCCGCGTGTATAGAGACTTTGCACATGCGCCCAGTAAGGTAAAAGCCTCTATTGAAGCAGTGAAACAGCAGTATCCCAACAGAAAACTGATTGCCATATTAGAACTGCATACATACAGCAGTTTGAACGAACAGTTTATGCAGGAATATAAAGGAGCTATGGATAAAGCAGATACTGGAATTGTATTCTATGCCAAACATGCGCTGGAACTGAAACGGATGCCCGATCTGCCCGCTGAAAAAGTATATGCAGGTTTTGGAAAAGAGGGTTTACTGGTAATGAATGATGCCCATGTTTTGTGGGAATGGCTTCAGCAACAATCCTATGCAAACACCAATCTTCTTTTAATGAGTAGTGGAAACTATGATGGGTTAGATATGCTTACCTTCGCCAAACAGATCACTTTATAAGAAAAGAACATTCCTACAACATGAAATTGCAACTAACCCGTCCCATCGCTTTTATTGATCTGGAAACTACTGGTATCAACATCAGTAACGATCGTATTGTAGAGATTGCCATTGTGAAAGTATTGCCGGATGGTACCAGTCAGCCCAAACGCAAGCTGATCAATCCGCTAATGCCAATTCCCAAATCTTCCAGTGATATCCATGGTATTACCGATGAGATGGTAAAAGATGCACCCAGTTTTAAGCAAGTGGCCAATGAACTGAAACAATTTATGGAGAATTGTGATATTGGCGGATATAACAGTAACCGTTTTGATATTCCGATGCTGATAGAAGAGTTTCTCCGGGTAGGAATTGAATTCTCTATCGATGGCAGAAAACTGGTAGATGTGCAGAAAGTATTCCACATGATGGAACAACGAACCCTGAGTGCTGCCTATAAATTTTATTGCCAGAAAGTATTGGAAGGAGCGCATGGTGCCGAAGCTGATGCATCAGCCACCTGGGAAGTACTGGAAGCCCAGGTAGAGCGTTATCCACAGATTGGCAATACCGTTGAAAGTATTGTGAAATTTACCGGAGAGGATGATATTGTTGATTTTGCGCGTCGATTTATAAAGGATAACGGTGTAGAGATCTTCAATTTTGGCAAGCACAAGGGCAAGCCGGTAACCCAGGTATTAAAAGAAGAGCCCCAGTATTACGATTGGATGATGAAAGGCGATTTTCCGATGAATACCAAGCAGAAACTGACCGAGATACTGAACCGTACCCTGCTGAAAAAAGCGGAGAACTGATTTTATCATATTCTTAAACGAGATTTTGATATTTGAAAACGTTCTAAGTCGTAACTTTAGTTTTTACTCCCAATACCCTCAATTGTTTGGAAAAAATTGTGATCATACCCACTTATAATGAGAAGGAAAATATTTCTTCCATTATACAAGCTGTGTTTTCTTTACATCAGAGCTATCATGTGTTGGTGATAGATGATAATTCTCCTGATGGTACGGCAGCCATCGTTCGTGAACTCACGCTGCAATATCCCGGTCAATTATTCCTTGAAGAAAGAACCGGCAAACTCGGTTTGGGTACGGCATATATCTATGGATTCAAATGGAGTATAGAGCGAGGCTATCGTTTTGTATTTGAAATGGATGCCGATTTCTCACACAATCCATCCGATCTTGAAAGATTATATGATGCCTGTAAGAACCAGGGTGCAGATCTGGCAGTTGGCAGCCGTTATGTACCCGGTGGTAAAACAGAGAACTGGCCATTAGACAGACAGCTGTATTCCAAAGGAGGTGCGTTCTATACCCAACTTCTCACCTGGATGCCGGTGAATGATCCTACTGCGGGTTTTGTCTGCTACCGAAAGGAAGTATTGGAATCCATCAATTTTGATATGATTCAGTTTGTAGGATATGCTTTTCAGATAGAAATGAAATTTGCAGCCTGGAAACTGGGTTTCAAGATCAAAGAAGTGCCCATCACTTTTGTAGACAGAAAGATCGGTGTAAGCAAAATGAGTAAGGGAATTATTAAAGAAGGTGTGCTGGGAGTATTACGCATCCAGTGGAAAAGTCTTTTTAATAATTACCGTAAAAAATTAAAGAATACCAGCTTCAATAACTCCTTAAGTTCACATACCGCTAATTAAGTTTATTCATAGTTTCCCACGGTTATTTTATCCCAGCTTTTCGTTTTTATCGCATCCATCAGTAACCAACAGGCAATCGCCGATAATACCAGGAACAGGATGATCACTGGCAAATTTGTATACAGAAAATAATGTCCCACTGCAATGATCATCGGTATCAGCATACTGAATAACCCTTTGATAAAAGTTCCTCCTTTTGATGCATTGGATTGCTGTGTAGAAAAAGGCAGGTCACGGATACTCAGATAAGCTACCACAGTCGTTATCAGCAATTGATTAGACATGCCTAATAAGAGGTTGGGAATCACTTTTGGCCCTACAATGCCAATGGCAATTACAGAAGTGATGGCAACCATAGGAAAATAAAATTTAACGATAGCTGCTTTAACGGCACCCATGATCAATTCCCCGGGTGTTTTTACAGGGGTGATATAATAGATCCATGCAGCTTTGTATTTATCTGAATACGTGATCTGCCGCAGAGCCATCACCAATATGAAACTGCTAAAATAGATCAGACCGATAAAAATAAATTTGCCCCCATGCACCTGGTCACGGATATCATCGATGGACACTTTGTTCTTTGTATTAAAGAACATGATCACAATATATACTACCAGATAGCCTAAGGATGGATACACTTTCATTTTAAAATCTCTGCTTCGTCCGGTTATTTTCCAGGTATGTAAAAAAGCCATGCGTTCGGCACCTTCGTTGGTAAGCCATTTCGATAACTGTGTGATATAGGCCGAGGTAGTGGAGATGATACCCTTGCTATTGGCTTTTACCGGTGCGCCATCTCCATCACTGCCACTGATCAAGGATAATTTCTGGTTAAAGGAGGGTGCAAAGTATTTGATCACTACCCATATGCTCACAACAGGAAGTGCCATGCTCAGCAGAAAATAAACAGGTAGAGGGAAACTGACATCAAGATACCGTAAGAAATTCCAGCTGCCGGCAAACCAATAAGGAGGTGTTAAACAGGCCCACATAGAAGTGGTTACCGAATAATTCTCCAATGCAGCTTTACTGATCAGCCTTGGTACCAATTGATACCCGCCATAAAAAAAGATCGCAAAGAAGATCTGGAAATAACTGATGATATTCTTGAATTTTTCCGGTGTGGTTACTTTTAAGATAAATACGTAGAGGGCGTTGATCAGAAAAATAGTGAACAGGGTAGCCGCCAATATCAACAGCATAAATGGAAACAACCCCTGTATTCCTTCTTTGATACCCATATAGATCATAGCCGGAATGGAGAGAGGCAGAACCATTTTAGACACATGGATCATGATATGCAGTAAGCGGGCAAGCAAAAAGGTTTTATCATTGATCGGTTTGGGAAGAATGATCATATTATCACGTATATCGATCAATACAGAAGTGAAATCGGTAATCAATGTGGAAGCCAGTACAAAAATGTAAAATGAAAAATAGATCGTTAACCGCGTGATATAGTCTTTACCCACGGCAAAACTTACCAGGAAAACACAACCCATAATGGTGGTAAAGAAAATCATCCCTAAAGTAGCTGCCGTAACAGGCTTATTAGATTTATTTCTTCTGGCCTGCTGTATAGGGTTGGGCCTTCTGTCGTCCATCATCAGCTTGGCAGTGAGGATGGCTTTGAGATGCCGGATATCTACACCCATGCGCCGGTATAAACCCGAAGGCAGTAATAATATTTTCAGAAAGAAGGTATTGATCGCGTTCATGGTCTTAGCTTGGGTTCTGGTTTCCGAAGGCATGCATCAGCTGGTCTGCGGCGTCTGATAAGGATTCTTTGGCCGTCATATGGGCAAAGATCTGTTCGAGACTCTGGTTGCCCTGCTGCTGCTGTAATTCGCTAAAGCTTCCATCAGCGATCACGGTGCCTTCATTGATGAGTACAATACGGTCGCTTACTTTTTCTACCACATCCATCATATGACTGCAATAGAAAATGGTCTTGCCTTCTTTGGCGAGTTTGCTGATCAGTTCTTTTACAATGATCACGCTGTTGGCATCCAGACCACTCAGGGGTTCATCCAGGATAATGATCTCAGGGTTGTGCAGTAATCCTGAAATGATCAGCACTTTCTGCCGCATGCCCTTGCTGAAAGTATCCATGCGCTGGTGCATATTGCCATCAAGGCCAAAAGCTGCCAGCATTTTTATGATGCGGTCTTTGGCCAGCTCTTTCGGCATATTATATAACTCGGCCATAAAACCGAGGAATTCTGCAGGTGTTAATACATCATACAACTCTGCCAGTTCTGGCACATAACCGATCTTCGCTTTAACTGCGATAGGATCCTCTTTCAGGTTAATGCCGTCAATGATCACATCGCCTTCATAATCTGAGATCAATCCACACAATATTTTTACCGTAGTACTCTTACCCGCACCATTGGGGCCGATATAGCCAATTACCTGACCGGGATAGATGGTGAGGTTAATGCCTTTCAATACGGCTTTGGTACCGTAATTTTTATATACGTTCTGCAGACTGATGATCGGGTTCATACAATGGGTTTATGAATTAGTGTATGCTGATGGTAATTTATTACAATATGATGATATTTATTTTGATGGCAAAGGAAATGTTTTCGTGATACATGAATCGTCAGTTGTGAATGGAAACCAGGATTTACTCACGACTCACGATTCACTACTCACGATAAAAGAATATTCTGTTTCTTTACTACAATGAAACAGGCCCTGATCAAATTACATATCGCCGTATTTTTCGCAGGGTTTACGGGTGTTTTGGGCAAACTGATCCATTTGAATGAAGGGTTATTGGTATGGTACCGTATTATGCTTACGGTGGTTACGCTTTTTTTATGGCTAAGCTGGAAGAAAAAGATCACAAGGATTTCTGCGGCCTCCGTGTGGAAACTACTGGGTATAGGTACGTTGATCGCCTTACACTGGGTTTGTTTTTTTGGCAGCATTAAAATAGCCAATGTATCTATTGGTCTGATCTGTTTTGCTTCAGTTGGGATATTCACCGCTATTCTGGAACCGCTTATGATGAAAAACAGGTTTAGCTGGGCGGAAATAGGGTTGGGACTGATCAGTTTACTGGGGATCTATCTCATCTTTCATTTTGATAGCCGATACCGGGCCGGGATTCTGGTAGGCATCCTGTCTGCCTTACTGGCTGCCGTTTTTTCTGTGCTCAATAAAAAGAATGTAAACATAGCCGAGCCACAGACCTTGATGTTATATGAATTAAGTGGTGGCTTACTGATCCTTACCTTATTGATGCCTGTGTATTTCCATTATTTCCCAACAACTTATATTTTTCCAACAATTACTGATTGGGGATGGTTACTGGTGCTTAGCTGGTTCTGTACCGTATTGGGAATGGATCTGATGCTGCAATCCCTGAAAAAAGTTTCTGCGTTTACCCAAACCCTCAGCCTTAACCTGGAGCCTGTGTATGGTATTTTTCTGGCTTTTATTTTATTTAAAGAAGGGGAGATGCTCAATAAAAGTTTTTACATCGGATTTTCTCTCATTGCGTTATCTGTGGGGTTGCAAATGCTCAGAGTGATAAAAAGAAAGCGGGTGTGATTGTGAGTAGTGAGTAATGAGTAGTTAAATCTTTTACTCACCACTCACTACTCACTTATTTTAACTCGTAGGCTATGACACGATTGTTATAGAAAGTTGGTACGTACACGATCCTGTTCTTTGCATCATAACCGATATCGGCGGTATTGATCTTTTGGGCACGGGTGTCTAACAGGGTTTCTTTAGAACCATTGGCATATATATAGTAGATCACACCGTTCCAGGCACTTACAATATATTCATTTTTTTTAACCAGCTCAATTCCATCGGTGGTGGGGTCCATGCCATCTGTAACATTGGTTACACTGCCCGATATCAGCATTTTTTGTAAAGCACCTTTATCCAGTATCAGTAATTCATCGCCTACCGCCAGCAATCCGTTAGGGCCCTGTAAGTTTTGCAAGAGGGTTACCACAAAGCCTTTTTCGATGCGGTATACTTTAAAATTCCGGGTATCGCTTACATATACAAAACCTTCTTTGTCAATGGTCACATCATTCAGAAACACAGAGCCTTCGATAGGGATGCGTTGGATGATCTTTGCGTTATCCATATCAATCACCACTATTTCCGTAAGATCGGCCACATAGAGTTTTCCTTTGTACATGGCCATTCCCTTGGGTGCATTCAATCCGGTTACCCAGTTGGCATTGATGATCTTTCCATCTAAAGAAACTTTCGCAATCGCACCTTTCCCATCTTTCTCATTAGGTACCCCATCTATCTCAGAAACATAGAGGATCTTTTCTTTGGCATCATACAATACAGATTCCGGTGTACGGAGCAGGGTATCGGTTTCCCAGAGCTTTACAAGGCTATGTACCTGTGCATAGGAATTACCTGTGAAAAATATACAGGCATAAAGAGTTACAATAAATAGTTTACGCATAGTGGTACAAAAATAGTAGGTTTCCTGTATCGCCAAACCAGTAACCTCCATTAAGAATGAGGTGGTGTGGGTTTTGGTTTTACTCTCGGTTTAATATTTTTATCAATACTTACAATCGGGGTCATCAAACATTTTGCGATTTTTTCTTCCGCTTTTGGAACACATCTGTTGTTGATATAGAAGCTGTTCTTTGCTTTGGTCATATCCAATAACTCATCCCAGCTAAGTGTTGGATGCGGATCCAGTAATCCCATGGATTCACTAAAAGATTTTGTAAAAGAATAGGTAAAATAGCTACCATCCCTTCCTGTTCTGGAAATTTCCCCTTTTTGTGCAGAAGCCACAAGAATGGAAGCCCTTGTGTCAAGAAACAATGCTTTGCATTTATCATAGTTCAGCACCTGGGTTCCGCGCGTTACACTCCGATCAAGACGACCCGCTGTAACAGCAGGAATAGAATCCCAGGTAGAATTACAACAATCTGCAAAAACCAGGTTTAATCTGGCCCCTTTTTTTACAATGGCCTGATAAACTTCTTCAATACTAAGGGTAAATGTGGGGAGTAATCCCACCTCCCAGTGATCTTTATCTGTTCGTAAGAACATATTAGGGTAGGGGTGTTTGGGCTGCTTATCATTGAACCCATGGCCGGTATAATGGAAGATCACAATATCATTCGGGCCGGGTTTTAACGAGCGAAGGGCATCTTCTACTCCCTTTTTAGTAAACTGATCTTTTGAAACAGTAATAAGGTTAAAATCTGAAAACCCTAACTGGAAGCTTACAGCGCTGTACATTTCAGTGATCAGCTTAACATCTTTTGACACACCCGCACTGATCGTTTTATCCAACTCGTCTGCTACAATGATCACATACATCGACGTATCATCTCCTACTGTTTTTCTTTTTCCCCCTCTGGTTTGTGCTCCCAATTCCTGAAAAGCTTTGACAACCGGTTCAGTGGGCAGGAAATAGGTGGGAAGCAGGGGTATTAATTTGTTTGTGCCCAAAGCATTGGGCAGGCTTGTAAACTCAGTAAAATTTTCTGTTGCAGAGTTGGGCTTGCTTACCAGTTTCCAGGGTATAAAAATGCCGGCATCGGGATCCAGACGGAAAAGATAGGTTTCGGGAAGATAGGATGAAGTTTTGCCGGTGGCCACCGATACAGGGTTTACTGATCGCACCACCATTAGTGTACTGTCTTTTTCGCCCTTGCTGTTGAAATAATCGGCTTCCTCCAGATCAAGATTCAGGATTACGGGTGTATTCAGCACCGTATCAGTATAACTGATCCTGGCATACCCTGTACCACTCGAATACTTGATCAATAAAGCGGATACCGGTGGATTTCCTGGAGAACGATAGTTCAATTCAAAAATAGTTTGGGCAGAAAGGCTTCCGCAAAACAGACAAATACATGCCAATAGACCGAATGTTTTTTTCTTCATGCAATTGGTTTAGGTGGATACTTTATGAATTACTCAAAATTCAATTTATTAATTTACTCTTTTTATTTTGAATAATTGTAAAACTTCTCAGGCCCAAAGCCTGTGATTCTCAGTAATATTGTTTTATCATTGTTATTATGAAAAGAATCTGCAGCATAATTTCTATACTTATTCTGTCTGTTTCGGCTATGGCCCAGCAGCGGGCAATCGATAGTATTTTGAAAATGATGCCGAAGCAAAAAGATACGGCCTTGGTAAAGTCGTTAAACCAATTGTCTTACCGATATAACACTTCCGACCCGGCTAAAGGGCTGGTTACTGCGCAGCAGGCTTACGATCTGGCCCGAAAGATCCGGTTTGCTACCGGTGTATCCAGGGCTTCCATGAATATTGCCAATGCCTACCGTGTAACGGGTAATTATAATAAGGCAATGGATGTATTATTGAAACAACTGGAACTGGATGAAAAGAATGGGAATGCCGAAAAACTGGCGTCAACCAACATGAATATTGCTATTACGTATACCCTTCAACTGGATTATAAAAAAGCATTACCGTATTACCTGAAATCGGATTCCATTATCAGGGTGAACAAGATCGATACACTGGCCTATTTTAATTTTCAGAACCTCGGTGATATCTATGAGCGGTTGGGTAAAATTGATTCGGCCGCCTATTACTACAGCAAATCGTTGGCAAGGGCCATAAAAATGGATAACAATTATTATATCGGTGCCACTAAATCCGGTCTTGCCAATTGTTATGTAAAGAATAA
The DNA here is from genome assembly GCA_947455605.1 of Chitinophagaceae bacterium. GTDB lineage: Bacteria > Bacteroidota > Bacteroidia > Chitinophagales > Chitinophagaceae > Sediminibacterium. The sequence continues at coordinate 5,153 of CANGOX010000054.1, read as the reverse complement.
AGAACGTGAAAAAGGGTTGGCCTCTTACTATGAGGCACTTCATTACCTGAAACTGGCCAATGAAGAGGATCTTTTTTGTGAAACGGTATTTAATATGGCCAGGTTCTTTGAAGAGGACAGAAAATATGATTCGGCGCTTCATTATGTACACCTGATGCTGGGAATAGCAGAAAAAGACCATTTCCAATCGCGTATGCTTGATGCCAATTCATTTCTGGCGTCTTATTACAAAAGCCAAAGAAATACAGACAGTGCATTATTTTATCTGGAAAAAACAACACAGTTAAAGGATACGATCAACAGTATTGAAAAAGTAAAAGACTTCCAGCAAAAAACATTTAATGAAGATATACGGCAGGCCGAACTTGCCGAAAAGAAAAGAAAGGAAGAAGAGGAGAGAAGCCAGCAACTGCAGTTGCTGATAATCGGTATTTTTATTCCGATCTTTTTTCTGTTGACCCTTTTCCTGAGCCAGAAAAAGATCCATAGAAAAGCGTTACAGGTATTGGGGATCGTTTCCTTATTGCTGTTATTTGAATACCTCACTTTATTACTACACCCTTTTGTAGCTGAGCTTACGCATCATACGCCTGTTATTGAACTGTTGATCTTTGTTGGTATTGCCGCAGTGCTTATTCCCGGCCATCACCGTATTGAACACTGGCTGATTGAGAAACTGACCCATGCCCATGCGCACGATATGGATCATGTAAAGATCAAAAAGACAACCCTGAAAATGAAAAAACCATCCGAATAATCAGTTAGTACTGATATCGGATGGCTTTTACTTGAATAATGAGTTTTACAACTACTATTTCTTGGTATTAGGCGGTACAATGGTTTTACCGGCACTTGTATCCTTGGCAGTAGTGTCTGCAGCAGGCGCCATAGCAGGCGTAGTGTCTTTTTTGGCGGTTGTATCAGCAGCTGGTTTGGTATCAGCGCCATTGCCACAAGAAGTAAGCGCACCTACAGTAAGGATAGCTGCGAATAACAGAAACGATAATTTTTTCATAAGTACTAAGTTTTGGGTTTAGGACTTAATATTAATGGTTTTTTTGAATAAAACCAAGTTATTAGGGAAAAACAATAAATTTAAAGGACTATAAACGCTTATGAGACCAATTGTACTAACTATTGTTTGTGTATTCATGCTCATATCAGCAGGGGCACAAAAGCCTCAATTGGTGGTTCCCACCGGTCATACAGGCCCAATAAAAAGTATAGTATTCAGTCAGGATGAGACCCTGTTGGTTTCTGCTTCAGAAGATCATACGGCCCGGGTTTGGGATATCAGTTCCGGTAAGTTGATAGCCAGTTTGCGGGATGATTCGGCTGCTATCAAGTTTGCCTTTTTAACGGGAAATGGCAAAAAGGTTATTACGCAAACTGAAAGAAATCTGTGTATCTGGGATATCGTAACACAAACTTGCCTTACAAAATTCAATGGAGGCATTATTAATACCGGAAAAGCCTTTTTGTATGATCAAATTGATAGTTTAAAAATAATTTCTAACCAAGGCAGGTTTTCTCTAAGCGTCAATACCGGCGATTTTATTTTGATTCCTAATGATTCATCAGATATCTCAAGTCAAAATTTTTATGAGATTGATGGGTTTGAAACCGACTTTAATGAAAAAGTAAAGTTTTGGTTTCCGATAGAAGATTCGCTTATCCGTAAATTGACAGAAAATCCGCAGGACAGCCTTTTTAAAAAAGATTATAAAGTAAAAGTTAGCCCCGATTATAATAGGTTAGTAGTTTATAATAGGTTTAAAGAGAATGTAAAAGTGTTTGATCTTTCTGATCATAACTATCATGAATTGAAGGACATTGATAGTTTGTCAGATTTTGAAAGAAGGTACAGGTACATGCATACCAAATCTGTTAGTTTTAGTAGTAATGGGAAATTGCTGGTTATAACCAAAGACTATGACCCGGATTTCGGAAATAGTTTTAATACAAAACCGGCAATTATTCAGGTATGGGATCTGGAGCATTACACAATGCTTACTGAACTGCCCGCCCATTTGTATTCAGTTGATTTGGTCAGATTTAATGAAAACAACACCAAGCTGATCTCGGCCGGAGGAGATAACCAGTTGAAACTGTGGGATTTGACCAATTTCAATACAAAGAAACCTTTACAGGTCTTTACCGGGCATAGTTCTATTTCGGGATTTACGATAAACCCCATAAAAAATGAAGTATTGATCCGTTTAGATAATAAAACGGCGCGTTTATGGGATATCACAACCGGCACTTGTATTCCCTTCGAATCTCAAAATATCGGGAAGCTTCATTATTCTCAAGACGGGAAATATTTTTGGGAATTATCTTCAAACGGTCTTGAGTTAACACTTTATCGTTCAGCTACAAAAGCTGTTATCCGTTCATTAACCTTAGATGAATCTGTTCTTACCGCAAAAATGATGGGGTATTCCTTTATTGTAAATACCGGGTTATCTATTTACAAATTAGATCTATCTCATAAACCTTTTGTTCTAAAGAAACTGGCTTCCTGCGCAAAAGATGACCAATTTACCTCAGTGGTTGTAACCAATTCCTATCTGTTTACTGCCAGCAGGAAGAAAAGTGTGACCATTAAAAATCTTCGAACCGGGTTGGCTACTAAGATTCCATTTGTTGATGAAGCCCTTACTGAAATTGATCTGAAGGTAAATGAGCAGTCGAGGCGTTTATTGGTCACATTTAAAAACCAATTTGGAGATTTCAATCCGATGTATGTATTATATGATCTGTCGGGAAAAAAAATAGATACCATTAAAGCGCCCGATGGGATGGAAAATATTTATGGAACCAAGTCTGTAGATTTTAGTAATAATGGGAAATTTCTTTCCTCTACTTCATCAAGCGGCGAAATGGTTACCTTATGGAATGCAGAAACAGGAAAAGTGATACATAATTGGGATATGATAAAGGGGTATGATTATGATATTTCTATGTACACTCCGGTTTTTAGTAAAAATGACAGCCTGCTGGTTTGTTCATCCAATACCGGACATATCCGGATTTGGAACACCACAACCTGTGAAAAGATTAGAGATATTGTGCCCGATGAGGGAGAAATTCATACTGCTGTGGCATTCAGTTACGACAACAAATACCTGATCTCTTCAACCGAAGAAGGACAACTCCGGTTATGGGATTTTGCCAGCATGAAACCATTGTATTCTTTGGTTCCGATTGATGAACAAGATCACCTGTTTATAGATAAGCATGCGAATTATGACGGAACAGCAGGGGCAAGAAAAATGTTATATCTGGTTTGTGGCACAGAGATCATAGACCTAGACCAGTTTAAAGAAATTGGCTGGCAACCGGGCCTTGCGGCAAGGATCACTGGCTTTGATAAAGAACCCCTGCAGGAAAACAATCTTTCTAAACTTATTGTCTGTAATGTATCTCCCCTGGTAAAATCGCAGGGTTTACAAAATGGGGCTTATCAATTCCAGATAACAGAAAGAGATGGGGGGCTTGGTGTGGTTCAGGTAATTGTAAATGGGAAACTGGTTAAAACGCATGCAACAGATGTGCTTACAAAACTGGGTAATTCAACCTATCAATTTTCCATAAAACAGGAAGATGTGAGCCGGTATTTTTTAACCGGAACAGACAATCAAAATCATATTCAGGTAAAAGTTACCACAAGGGATAATACAATGACATCCAGGGGAGGAGAGGGTGAGGGGCCGGTACTAACTGAAAAGAAAGTCAATCCAAATATTTATATTGTTGCCATTGGTGTGAATGACTATAAGGGCCCGCAATTACATTTAAAATACGCTGCTTCTGATGCTGTTGGTTTTGCTTCTGCGCTAACGCCGGCAGCCAAAAAATTATTAAATACAGATTCAGCGGAGCATGTGAACACCTATGTGTTTACAACCAATAAAGAGAATGCAGATAAGCCATACAAGAAATTGATCAAAGACCGTTTGGAAAAGATCGCCGCTGAAGCCAAAGCGAATGATATATTGCTGGTCTTCTTTGCGGGTCATGGCGTTTTATTTGGTGATAAAAAGACTTTTTATCTGCTTACCGCAGAAGCTTCGGCATTCGATCTTTCCGGTGTTGAGAAGGAAGTTGCCATCAGTTACCAGGAATTAAGTGAATGGATGCGGAATATCGCCGCCAATAAACAGGTATTGATCATGGATGCCTGTAATAGTGGGGAAGTTGTAACCGGTGCAAGAGGGATACCGGCTGATCTGGCCCGTGCACAGGAAAACCTGAAAGATCAAACGGGCACCAATTTATTGGCAGCTTCTGCTTCGGGCAAGTCTGCATTTGAAGCTACTGAATTTGGACAGGGGTATCTCACGTATGGTTTATTATCTGCCATCAAAAACCAGGATGGATTAACCGAAAATAAATTCATCGACATTGCCACATGGTTTGGTGCGGCAGTAAAAAAAGTAACCGAATTGTCTGTGGAAACCGGTAAACGGCAGGATCCGAAAATAAATGTAGAAGCAAGCTTTGCATTGGGCATGGTTGATACATCGCTATTAAACAGGATCAAACTGCCCAAACGAAAAGAAGTGTTTGCAAGGTCTGTAATGGTTAGCCTGCCGGGTATGTCAGATCCACTGCGTCTTTCCTTAAAACAGGATAGTGTGTTGAATAACCTGTCTGCCATGGGAAAAGAAAGCCCGTTAAGCTTTATTGAAACGAATACTTCCATGGAAGCGTACTCGATCAGGGGTAATTATGAGATACAGAATAATAAGCTTATTATTAAAGTATCATTGGTCTATGGGGAGAAACCGGTGTATCAGTTTGTGAAATCAGGTTTGGTAGATCAGGCAAGTGTGCTGAGTATGGCAGTTACAGAAGATATTATAGCTCATCTCAAAAAGAAGAATAAGAATTGAATATCCGCATATAAAGTTGAAAAAGAGAATATTGATATAATTCCATTTGTAATGAAATTTCTTATTCGCTCAATGCTAAATTATCCTTATGCAGTTTAAATTAATGATTATCGCATGTTTTCTTTTTGCTGCTAATGGATTTTCGCAAAAAGCAAAGTTGATCTTGCCCACCGGGCATGGTGATTCTATCAATTCTGTAGAATACAGTAATAACGGGAAACTGATTGTTACGGCTTCAGATGACAAAAAAGTAAT
>CANGOX010000053.1 GCA_947455605.1 Chitinophagaceae bacterium | reverse complement strand
ATAGGATGGGATGGTTGCTGTTATCCCTTTGCATTCAGTATCCATGATTTTGAACCGATAACCGGGCGGGTACACCAGCCACCACCTGTGCACCAGACTTTTGAAGCGCACAATTTTGTGGTCTGCAGTTTCTGCCCCCGTTTATACGATTATCATCCCGATGCGATTCCTGCCCCGTATAATCATAGCAATATCGACAGCGATGAAGTATTGTATTATGTAGCCGGCGATTTTATGAGCCGCAAGCACGTAACACGCGGCATGATCACCCTGCACCCAGCTGGTATTCCCCATGGACCTCACCCCGGAGCCGTTGAAAAAAGTATCGGTAAAAAGGAAACACAGGAACTGGCCGTAATGGTAGATACCTTTCATCCGCTGCAGTTAACGGTGGAAGCTCTGGAAATTGAGAATCTGGGATATACGATGAGTTGGGCGGAGTAGGGGGTGTCCATAGTCCATAGACCATGGTCCATAGAAGGAAATCCATGGACTATGGACCATGGTCTATGGACGTTTTTTTTCTTCCCCAAAATGTCTTAACTTATCATCCTAAAAACCATTGCCATATGATCAAATACAACGACATTAAGATCGGTGACTATCTGAAAGCGGAGTTTGAAGGAAAAATGTGGGAAGGCGAAGTAGTTAACCTTAACGGGGATGAAAAGCAGGTTTGTGTGGACACAGGCGTGCAGGAATTCTGGTTTGAAACGGAACACCTCTATCCACTCGAATTAAGTGATGCGGCTTTAGGCATGTTGCAATTTCAAAAACAGGCCAACGACGACGGATCGGTAAAGTATATGAAAGGCTCCTTCCGTCTGGTGATTCCAAAAGAAGGCGATTTTACCACTATTGAAATGTGGTATCGGGAAGACAGGCGTCACCATCCGGATGTGCACTTTGTGCACCAGTTACAGAACCAGTACCTGGATATGACCAAGATCCATTTGACCAGTGAACCGATGGTATAGGCAGTTTAGATCAGAAATGATACCTTTCATCAATAACTAAAACCCGATTATGGCGGGTTTTTTATTTTAGTGTAATATTGGTGATATGATAGGAAGTCTATTAAATTTGTAGGATAATAAACCCCGTAAACCTGTTTTCATGAAAAAATATGTATTACTCTGTGCGCTTTTGTTCTCAGTAGCATTGATGGCCCAGGAAGAAAAATCTTTTACCGTTAAAGGGTCATTTAAGAATTTTACTATGCCGGTACCGGTATGGAAAGTATACCTTTCTTACAGGCAGGGTGATAAGAGTGTGACCGATAGCCTTGAGCCGAAAGATGGCTCGTATAGTTTTTCAGGTAAGACCGTAGAGCCCATGATGGCGCAGTTGCGTGTAAAGTTCCAACCCGGAGCTGATGGAAAACCAACCCGTATGATCAGTGGCCGTGATTTTGCGGTAATTTTTATTTCTCCAGGCAATGTGGAAGTCAGTTCACTGGATTCATTCAGTAATGTAACTGTAAAAGGTTCCAAAGCACATGATGAATACTTAAAACTGAATAACCTGCTCAAACCGGTTAACGAACAGATGCGTTCAGCTTCTGCTATATACTCGCAGGCTGCTAAAGATAAGAATGAACCCGCCAGAAAAGCTGCCGAGAACACGCTAGATTCTTTGGATAAGGTTACCAGAGAAGTATATGGAGCATATGTAAAGAACAATCTTCAATCGCCCATCGCTTCTTATGCATTATCCAATTATGCCGGATGGGAGATCAATGTGGCGGAAGTAGAACCCTTATTAAATCAACTGCCTGCTGCACAAAGGAATTATCCTTCTGTAAAAACTTTAACAGACAATGTAGCCATCGCCAAAAAAACAAGTGTTGGCGCCATAGCCATGGATTTTACACAGAATGATACCCTGGGCGTGCCTGTGAAACTGTCTTCTTTGCGCGGTAAATATTTGCTGGTTGATTTCTGGGCCAGCTGGTGCGGGCCTTGCCGTAGAGAGAACCCGAATGTAGTAAAAGCTTACCAGGCTTATAAAGACAAAGGCTTTCATATTCTCGGCGTAAGCCTTGATCAACCCGGTGCCAAAGACAAATGGCTGGAAGCGATCCATAAAGATGGACTTACCTGGACGCATGTGTCTGATCTGAAATACTGGCAGAACGATGTAGCTAAACTGTATGGCATACAAGCCATCCCGCAAAACCTTTTGCTCGATCCAACCGGAAAGATCATTGCCAAGAATTTAAACGGAGAAGAACTGCAGAAAAAACTGGCCGAGATTTTGAAACCGTAAATAATGAGTGAATGAGTGACTGAATGAATGAGTGAATGTACTATTACTCACGCCTCACATTGACTAACCGTGCCTTTGTGCCTTTGTGTGTGAAATATTTGCACACTAAGGCACAAAGGCACGGGTTTTTGTAAGTATCTTGAATCAAATTCTATTCAGGTATCATGAGACGGGTTTTCTTTTTTATCCTTTTCCTTTTAGCTGCTGCCTTTGCTAGGGCTCAGCAGTTTGGTGGCAACCCATCTTCCATCCTTTGGCAGCAGATCAATACAGATACGGTGCGGGTTATCTTTCCAAAAGGTTATGATGCCAAAGCACAACGAATTGCAGCGATCATTCATTCACTCCAGAAAAAATATGCACATAGCATCGGAGATACGATCCGCAAAGTGAATATTGTATTGCAATCGCAAACACTTCTCTCTAATGCATACGTAGGCCTCGCACCTTACAGAAGTGAATTTTATCTGACCCCTCCACAGGATGCGTTTGAATTGGGGGCGGTTAACTGGGCAGATAATCTGGCCGTACATGAGTTTCGCCATGTACAGCAGTACAGCAATTTTAATAAAGGGTTATCTAATGCAGCATCGTGGCTATTTGGCGAACAGGGTCGCGCTGTTGCAAATGCCGCTGCTGTACCCGATTGGTTCTTTGAAGGCGATGCCGTGTTTAATGAAACGAAATTGACCAGACAGGGCAGGGGAACCTTGCCATTATTTCTGAGCAGTTACCAATCGCTGTTCAATGCAGGCAAAACATACAGCTATGAAAAAATGCGTAATGGGTCTATGCGTAATTATGTTCCGGATCATTATGCATTGGGTTATTTACTGGTAGCCTATGGCAGAAAAAAATACGGCGATGATATCTGGCGAAAGATCACTGATGATGCGGTTCGTTTCAAACCCTTGTTCTATCCATTTCAAGGCGCATTGAAAAAATATACCGGTATTGCATATGATCAATTTGTGAATGATGCCTTTGCATTTTATCAACAGCAATGGAAACTGATAGTTGATGAAAAGATAGATTGGCTTACTCCGCTGGTAAAGAATGATGTGGTTCATTATAAATATCCTTACACCACTTCCGATGGTTCATGGATTGTGTTGAAAAGATCTGCTCGCAGCATTCCTGCGTTTTATAAAATCCGTGCCAACAGATCTGAAGAAAAACTATTTGTAAAAGCGATCTCCGATGATGATTATTTTTCTTACAACAATGGTAACATCGTATATGCTTCCTATGAGCCCGATGCTCGCTGGGGCAATCGAGAGTATCATGCTATACAATTGTTTAATACAGCAACAGGAGAGGAGAAGAAAATCATCTCACACACCAAATATTTCTCTCCGGATATTTCGCATGATGGAAAAAGAGTTGTTGCCGTTAGCAATGAAAACGATAGTTCATCACTCGTATTGATGAAAAGTGAGGATGGAGAAACCATCCTTACAATCAAAGAACCCCATAGTGTTTTTTCCTATCCTAAATTCTCGAAACACGACGAAAGTATTTACTACACTTCACGCAATGATGCAGGGGAGATGTCGCTCAGAAAAATAAATGTAAATAGCAGCAAATCAGAAGCACTGTTACCCCTCAGTAACCGCATCATTGGTTTTCTGCAGGTGCAGGGCGATACAGTAGTATTCACCACCACTTATAAAGGCCGCGATGAGATCTGGGCCATCATTGACGGGAAGGAAAGAATGGGGCCGTATCGGCTGGCATCTTATTCAACCGGTATCTATCAGGCTTCCCTTCAACCCAATGGCAATTTGATCGGATCGGCTTTTACGGCTGAGGGATTCCGGTTAGCCTCCTTTCAACCCAAATGGGAGCAGGTGTCGGTCACCGATGAACTTAGCGACTTATATATAGCGGATGCTTTTCAAAAAACGGATCATTCGGCACTGGATCAGCTCTCTGCCCAATCATACCCTGTGAGTAAATACCCGAAATCTTTTCATTTACTCAACCTGCATAGTTTACGTCCCTACTATGAGCAACCTGAATACTCGCTTACCTTATATGGACAGAATATCCTGAATACCCTGCAATCCGAGATAGCCTACACCTATAACCAAAATGAAGGCAGCAGTAAGATCGGGTATAATGGAGTGTTTGGCGGCAGTTTTCTGCAACCGGTCTTTGGCATTAGCCAGAACTGGGGCAGAAGCGGGGCTTTAAATAAAGACACAACGGTTAACTGGAATGAGCTGGTAGGGTATGTCGGGCTTCAGTTACCCTTAAACCTTACTGGTGGCAGGTCTTATCGATACCTCACCTTATCCTCCACATTTAATACAGAACGTGTGAGTTGGACAGGGCTGGCTCAGAAACTCTTTACAGACCGTAATATCAATTACCTCAATTCCAGGATCGTCTATACATCGCAGATCCAGAAATCGGTTCAGCAGATCTACCCACAATTGGGGCAAACCCTGGTGTTGCAATATAAAGGCATTGTAAATAAGTATACCGCCAACCAGTTTCTGGCAAGCGGCTCGTTGTACCTGCCGGGATTGGGTAATAACCATAGCCTGATACTTACGGCTGCTTTTCAAAGCCGGGATACGATGCTGCAATACCTGTTCTCCAATAATTTCCCCTTCGCCCGTGGCTACCAGGCCGTAGATTTCCCCAGGATGTGGCGGATAGGTGCCAATTATCATTTCCCGCTGGCATTCCCTGATTGGGGTTTTGGAAATATTGTTTATTTCCTTAGAATCCGTTCCAACCTGTTTTTCGACTATACCCAGGGTAAAAGTCTGCGCACCGGCACCACATATCCCTTTAAAACCCTGGGAACGGAGCTGTTTTTCGATACCCGCTGGTGGAACCAGCAGCCGGTTACCTTCGGGATCCGGTACAGCCGGTTGATTGATAATGAGTTCCGGGGAGCCACCCAACCCAATGTTTGGGAGCTGATTTTACCGGTTAACCTCTTCAATTAGGCCGGATTAGGCTATATTTGCCCCGGTTTAGCCCCTAAATGAAAGGTTTTTCCACATTTTAGAGAATTTTTTCCACTAATTTTTCTTATTCCGCTCGCAATTTTATATCTTTGCAGCCCCAAAAATTGTATGTCGAAACAACCACTGATTAAACAAGATGGCGTTATTCTGGAAGCCTTGAGCAATGCAATGTTCAGGGTGAAATTGGAGAACGGGCATGAAATACTGGCCACCATCTCAGGCAAAATGAGGATGCACTACATCAGGATTCTGCCGGGTGATAAAGTGGGTGTTGAAATGAGCCCATACGATTTGAGCAGGGGACGGATCATTTTCCGTTATAAATAATTTTTTAACGCTGAACGCTGAACGCACAATGCCGAACGCTTTAAGCAGGAACTGATAAAAACCAAACAATGAAAGTTAGAGCTTCCATTAAAAAACGCAGCGTTGATTGCAAGATCGTGAAGAGGAAGGGCAAATTATTTGTGATCAACAAAAAGAATCCCCGCTTTAAGCAGCGTCAGGGATAATTCAATTGGGAAATTTTGGAATTTGGAAATTTCGAAATTGACCGCTAAACAAACAGTATAAAACTAAAATCAGAATATGGCTCGTATTGCCGGTATTGACTTACCAAAAAACAAAAGAGGCGAAATTGGTCTGACCTATATTTTTGGTATCGGTCGCTCAACTGCTCAGTATATCCTTACCAAAGCTGGTATTGACTTTGATAAAAAAGTAAACCAGTGGAACGATGATGAGCAAGGTGCTATCCGTAACATCATTAACAGTGAGTTCAAAGTAGAAGGTGCTTTACGTAGTGAGGTTTCTATGAGCATCAAACGCTTATTGGATATTGCCTGTTACCGTGGCCTGCGTCACCGTAAAGGCTTACCTGTTCGCGGACAGCGTACCAAAACCAACAGCCGTACCAGAAAAGGTAAACGTAAAACGGTTGCGGGCAAGAAAAAAGTTGCTAAGAAATAATTAATAATCAGTAGTTAATAGTTAGTAATTGAATTACTAACTATTAACTATTGATTACTAACTAAATAAAATCCGTCTCACTTGGATCTCCTGCGAAACAGGAAGGAGAGTGCCCGGTTCCCGACATCGGGATTTTTTATTGTAAAAGACCACCTCAAAAAAGAACAATGGCTAAACCACAAAAAGCGCAGAACAGTGCAAAAGCTGTCGCTAAGAAAAGGGTTGTAAAAGTAGATGCTACCGGAGAAGTACGCATTTCTGCAACTTTCAACAACATCATCATCTCTTTTACTAACAAAGCAGGCCAGGTTATCAGCTGGAGCAGCGCCGGTAAAATGGGCTTTAAAGGTTCTAAAAAGAATACTCCTTATGCAGCCCAGATGGCAGCAGCAGATGCTTCTAAAGTAGCTTCTGAAGCAGGTGTAAAACGTGTTGATGTATTTGTAAAAGGACCAGGATCAGGCCGTGAAGGTGCTATCCGTTCAATCGCTCAATCAGGTATCGAAGTTACTTCTATCAAAGACGTAACCCCTTTACCACATAATGGTTGCCGTCCTCCTAAACAACGTAGAGTATAATCAATTAGCAATTAGTAGTTAGTAGTTAGAAATATAAATCATTCGATTACTAACTACTAATTGCTAATTACTAATTATAAAAGGATGTTTTATCGATTTTAGATTTTTATGATAAAACGTCGTCACTAAAAAATCACAAAACAAAACAAATGGCACGTTACACCGGTCCTAAGACCAAAATTTCAAGAATCTTCGGCGAACCCATTCTGGGTAATGGCAAATGGTTGGGTAAGAACAGCAACCCTCCAGGCCAGCACGGAGCAGCACGCAAGCGTAAAACTTTAGGTGAATACGCTTTACAGTTAAGAGAAAAACAAAAAGCAAAATACACGTATGGTGTATTGGAGCGCCAGTTCCGTAAGACCTTTGAAGAAGCACAACGCTTGAAAGGTGTTACCGGTGAAAACCTGATCAAGTTACTGGAAGCCCGTCTGGACAACACTGTATTCCGTTTAGGATTAACAGCCAGCCGTCCGGAAGCACGTCAGTTGGTTAACCACAAACACATCACTGTAAATGGTGAAACCATGAACATCCCTTCTTACCAATGTAAGCCGGGTGATGTAATCGCCTACAGGCCAAAAAGCGCAGACAATTCTTCTTTAACCAGCAAGAACCGCGGTAAGAACCCTAAGTTCAGCTGGCTGGATTGGAATGAAGCTGAGAAAAAAGGTGTTTTCATAACTTTCCCAGAGCGTGAAAGTGTTCCAGAGAACATCAAGGAGCAGTTGATCGTCGAGTTGTATTCTAAATAGTGAATAGTGAGTGGTGAGTAGTGAGTAAAAACCTCACAACTCACTACTTACAACTCACCATTCAAATATTTTCCTTTTCATCTCATGTGGGTGAGGAGACAAACAAGTAAAAACAAGTTTTAATATGGCCATATTAAGCTTTCAGAAACCTGACAAGATCGTTTTACAAAAAGCAAATGACTTTGAAGGTCAATTTGAGTTTCGTCCGTTAGAGCCAGGCTTCGGTCTGACCATTGGTAATGCTTTACGCAGAGTATTATTGAGCTCGTTGGAAGGATTTGCAATCGTTGGTATCAAGATCGAGGGTGTAGACCACGAGTTTGCTACCATTAAAGGTGTAACAGAAGATGTTACCGAGATCATCCTTAACCTGAAGCAGGTACGATTCAAAAAACACGTTGAGCATGATGTTGCCAACGAAAAAATTACTTTATCCATCAAAGGCCGTACCGAGTTTAATGCCGGTATGATCGGTGAATTATCACAGAACTTCCAGGTAATGAACCCTGAGTTAGTGATCTGCACCATGGATACTACTTCTAAAATGGATATTGAATTAACCATCGCCAAAGGCCGTGGTTATGTTCCTGCAGAAGAGAACAAGATCAAAGATTCTGTTTTTGGTTACATCGCAATCGATTCTATCCACACACCGATCAAGAACGTGAAATACGCTATTGAGAACTACCGTGTGGAACAAAGAACTGACTACGAGAAACTGATCTTAGACGTAGCTACCGATGGAACCATCCATCCGGAAGATGCGGTTAAACAGGCTTCACGTATCCTGATCCAGCACCTGATGATCATCACTGATGAGAACATCACTTTCGATAACAAAGAAGACAAGAAAGAAGATGTGGTTGATGAACACGTTCTGCAATTACGCAAAGTATTGAAGACCCCACTGGAAGATCTCGATCTATCTGTACGTGCCTTCAATTGCTTAAAAGCAGCGAAGATCAATAGCCTTAGCGAACTGGTTCAGTACGAGCAGGAAGACCTGATGAAGTTCAGAAACTTCGGACAGAAATCACTCTCTGAAATTGAGCAGGTGTTAACAGAAAGAGGATTGAGCTTTGGAATGGATCTCAACAAACTTGGATTAGACAATTTAGATAACTAATCAAGAAACAGGCAAACAAGACCCAAGGCACAAGAAAAGTGCGCTTAACTTGGATCTTGAATCTTGAACCTTGATTCTTCCATTAACATCTTGTAATTCCTGACACGGTACAAGATCAAAACAAAAAGTCATGAAACACGGAGACAAAATCAACAATCTGGGTCGTAAGAAGGCACACAGAGTCGCTTTATTACAGAACCTGGCCAGCCAACTGATCACTCACAAACGTATTGTTACCACTTTGGCTAAGGCTAAGGCACTGCGTACTTATGTTGAACCGCTGATCACTAAAACAAAGAAAACTGAATCTGCTGCTACCATTAGCCACAACCACCGTCTGGTGTTTGCTGAATTGCAGGACAAAGCCGCTGTGAAAGAATTGTTCACAGTAGTAGGACCTAAAGTGGCCAGCCGTCCGGGTGGTTATACAAGGATCCTGAAATTAGGCATCCGTCCGGGTGATAACGCTGAGAAAGCAATGATCGAATTAGTTGACTTTAACGAGATCTACGGTAAAGGTGTTGATAAAGCAGCTGAACCAGCTAAGAAAACCCGTCGTGGCCGTGCTCCTAAGAAAGCAGAAGCCGCAGCGGCAGAAGCGCCTGTTGCTGAAGAAACTACTTCTACAGAAGAAAAAGCAGCTGAATAAGAATGAGCGTTATTTCAAATATAAAAGGCATCCCGCTTTCTGCGGGATGCCTTTTTTCTTGTGCGGAAGAGAGAGTGTGAGAAACTATATATTGGATTTTACCTAAGATGGAGTTTTTTTGCAATTGAAACAGATATCAACCATGGCGCAACCAGCGATCTTATTATTAGCAGACGGACATGTATTTCACGGCCACTCGTTTGGAAAAACAGGAACGGCAACCGGAGAAATATGTTTTAACACCGGCATGACGGGCTACCAGGAAGTATTTACCGACCCTAGTTACACGGGTCAGATCCTGATCATGAATAATGTACACGTAGGTAACTATGGTGTAAAGAGTACAGATGTGGAAAGCAGCACGGTAAAGATCCGTGGACTGATTGCCCGTAACCTGGAAGAACAATTCAGCCGTTTTATGGCTGATGGTGACCTGAACACGTATTTGCAGGCCAATAATATTGTTGCCATAGAAGGAATAGATACAAGGGCCCTGGTAGCGCATATTCGCACTAAGGGAGCTATGAACTGTATCATCTCTACAGAGATCGCAGATCTTGAAAGCCTGAAAGCAGAACTGGCGAAAGTGCCCGATATGGATGGACTTGAATTAGCAAGTACCGTAAGTACCACCGTTGAATATGAATTAGGCGATAAGAACGCACCCATTAAAGTGGCAGTATTGGATTATGGTGTTAAAGAACATATTCTGGAATGTCTGGTGTCAAGAGGTGTGCATGTAAGGGTACATCCTGCTAAAACAGATTTCAAGCGTTTAAAAGAATTTAATCCGGATGGATATTTCATTTCCAACGGTCCCGGCGATCCTGCTGCAATGCCTTATGCAGTAGCTACTGTTAAAGACCTGCTCACAGATAATAAACCCGTTTTCGGCATTTGTCTGGGGCATCAGCTACTGGCTTTGGCCAATGATATACCTACTTTTAAAATGCACCATGGACACAGAGGATTAAACCATCCTGTAAAGAATATCATTACCGGTCAATGTGAGATCACCACACAGAACCATGGATTTGGCGTAGATCCGGTGGCTGTTCGTAATCATCCGAATGTAGAAGTTACCCACGTAAATCTAAACGACGATTCTATTGAAGGGATCCGTTTAAAAGACAGACAGGCGTTCAGTGTGCAATACCACCCGGAAAGTACACCGGGGCCGCACGACAGCCGTTATCTGTTTGATAATTTTGTAGGTATGATGACAGTTAAATAACAGTATAGTTCTACATAGATTTTAGCCGCAGATTCGCAGATTTTTTTGAAATAAATCAGTGAATCTGCGGTTTTTTAATTTCCCGTATCTTAGTTAAATGAAAATCGCCATCATCAACGGCCCAAACCTGAACCTGCTGGGTAAAAGAGAAACTGATATCTACGGCAATATGTCGTTTGATAAATACCTCGATGTATTAAAAGGGATCTTCCCCGAAGTTGATTTTCAGTATTACCAAAGCAATGTGGAAGGCGAACTTATTAATGAGATCCAGCGCGTGGGTTATGATGTAGACGGCATTGTACTGAACCCTGCTGGCTATACGCACAGTTCTGTAGCTATTGGGGATGCCATAGCAGCCATTAAAGCACCCGTGGTGGAAGTACATATCAGTAATGTGCATTCACGCGAACATTTCAGACATTTATCGCATGTATCGGGTAAATCTGTGGGCAGTATCTTTGGTCTCGGATTAAAAGGCTATGAACTGGCTATCCGTTTTCTGACAGAAAAAAAATAGTGTTTCCTTTATTGTATCATGAACCGATCATACAGCAAAAAAGTTCTATGGTTGATACTGATCGTTTCTTTATTGAAACTGATCAGCGCTTCATTATTGGAACTCGGTAATGACGAAGTGTATTACTGGACCTATGCAGTGCAACCCGATTGGAATCATTTCGATCATCCACCCATGGTGGGATGGTTGATCAGGTTAACTTCTCTCAATCTGCATTGGGTAAGTGGTGTCTCTCTTCGCTTAGGAAGTATTTTGTGTGCAGCTTTATCCACCTGGTTCATTTTTAAAACGGGTAAATTATTGGCCAATGAAAAAGCCGGCTGGTATGCTGCTTTGATCTATAACTGTTCTGTTTATACCGGATTTATTGCCGGATTTTTTATCCTTCCCGATTCACCACAAATGCCTTTCTGGACCGGTGCTCTCTATATCATGGCACATCTCTTTATCAGAAGTGATGAAGAAAAATTAAGCAACTGGCTGTTATTGGGATTGATGATCGGATTGGCAACCTTGTGTAAAGTGCATGGTCTGTATCTATGGGCAGGCTTTGGTTTATTCCTCCTGATCACAAGGGTCAAATGGTTATTGAACTGGCGTTTGTATGCGGGTGTTGCAGTAACTATGATCTGCACATTGCCTATCATTTACTGGAATGTGATCAATGATTTTATTACCTACCGATACCATTCTGAAAGAGTAACCCATACTACCATTCAATGGGATATGTTGGGCAGGGAAGTTGGGGGTGAGTTTGCCTACCAGAATCCTGTTATTTTTATCTTGATCTTTATTTCATTGATTGCCATGCTCCGTAAAAGGATTCGGTTCAACAGAAAGAAAGCTTCCCTATGGCTTCTTTGCATGAGCTTACCCATGATCTTTTTATTCTGGGGTGTATCCTTATTGAATCCAACATTGCCACATTGGAGCGGTCCGGGGTATATTCCTCTATTTTTTGTGGGAGGATTATATCTAGAGCAAAGATCATTGAAAACTTTTCCGGGATGGATCAGGGGTGCAGGATCATTAATCATTATTGTATTGATCGTGGGTATAGGATTGATCAGGCTATCACCTGTAAACTTTGGTAGTCATGAAAAAGAGAATTATGGTGAATATTGTCCCACTCTCGATATGTCGGGCTGGAAAGATTTCAGTAAAAGCTTTGCACTCATCGTAAAAGAAGATGCGGCAAAAGGGAATATGAAACCTCATTCACCTATACTAATCAATAAATGGTTTCCCGGTGGGCATCTTGAATTTTATACAAAAAAAGAAACGGGTGCAGAGATCATTGCTGTGGGCTATCTTGAAGATGTTCACAAATTTGCCTGGTTAAATAAAGTAAGACCATCTTTAAAAATCGGAGATGATGCTTATACGGTTGTTCCTTCCAATCTGCCCATGAATGTGAATGAAGCATTTGGGCAATATTTTACGAACATCGATCAGCCGGTTACGATCAAACAAATGCGGAGCGGGGGAGTGGTCAGGTATTTTTATGTGTATCGGTTGAAAGGATGTAAGGTGTTGCCTTTACCTGTATTGTAAAATGAAAGCCGCAGATTCTCAGATTGATGTATAATCGGTGAATCTGCGGCTTTATTATGTAATCTTATTCGTTACCACTTCCCTTAGTACTATCTGCAGGTCCCTTTACTTCGATCTCTTTCTCTTTATTGCCAAACAGGGTTTCAAAATCTTTTCTGTAAGAGATACTTACGCCCTGCCGGTTTCTTCTTCCAAAACTGGAGCCGGTAAAGTCCAGACTGCTTTTGTTAAATACAATGAGCCTTAGTTTCTTATCCTTCGATAATATGAATTCAATATTCACATTGGGTAACCATTGTGTATTACCATTAATGGCTGTGGCGCTTCCCACATTAAAATCAATATCACTACCCAGTGTGATGATGATCTTTTCATTGGCAAAAGCATAACCTAATTTAAGATCCACACGGGTACGGTCCAGTTGGCTGTTGCTTACATTCCCATTACTGGCACCCGACGAAGACACAAGACTGGAGCTGCTGTAAATACTGGTGCCTACGTCAAAGCGAAGACTTTTATCACCGGTTAGTTTAAACAATAAATTAGACAATACTTTATTCATCGCTTTGGCAAGCTGTTGCGATAATGTATTTAAGGCAAGTGAATTAATTGCATACGGACTTACACCGGTTGTTACATTGTTTCCGCTTGGTGGTTGAAATCCATTGAAAAGGATCAGAAATCCTACCTGGTTCAGGATCTCGTTCTGATCTTTCTCCAGCCTTGTGAGGTACTGATTAAATTCGTTGTTCGATTTTACAGGGCTTCCCTGCGGAAAATCAAGTTTGAAGGTGATACCGGGTTTATTCAGTTTATCCCTTAACTGCGCTATTACATATACATCTCCCCGATATCCGGTTACTGCCGGGTCATTGATATTCAGTCCGCTCACCAGCTCAGAAAGTCCTACGCGTTCTGCAGTATATCTAGCATCAATATGTATGTCTGCTTTGAATGGATCGCCTGTCCATTTGATAAAGTTTCCTGACTCAGGTAATAATTGAAATGGCTTTCTGATAAAACTCTGAAAATTGAAAAGATAACTTCCCTTCTCAATATTATACTGACCGCGCATACTCAAAGGTTCTGAAGTGCCGGCAATGATTTTCAGGTTGCCATTACCCACCGCTTTGATCACATCACCAGTTAACTCATCCAAAATTACATCGATCTCTACTTTATTATTGGCGGTAATATCAAGATCAACGGTCAGATTGAAATTACTGTTAGAGTGCAGTTTGGCCATTTCCGTTCCATACTGCTTAAACACGATAAAATCTGCTTCCCCACTTTCTTTACTGATTGAATTGGGAATATAAATATGAGAGCTGTCGTTCGATACGGCAATGAGTTTCATCTTAGCATCAGACTCAGGACCGGAAAGGGTGAGTGAAGCACTACCAATAGCTTTCCCATAGAATTGCTGGTTGTCAACGGGGCGGGTATCTATTAATAATAACTTGTCTGTCTTGAGTTTGAAATCAAACTCCATATCCTTAAATCCCTGCTCTAATAAACGTCCGCTAACGGTTCCGATGTTCTTATAATGGTCATGTATGCGGAAGCTGCCAAAGTCAATACCCTCTTTGGTAAAATTGATATCAGCTGAATCTATGGTATAATAGACCTGTGTATAATTCACTTTCATGCCAGCATTCCTGAGCTTGATCTTTCCGAAAAGATCCGGTGCATTCAGATCACCGCTGATGGTTAAAGGACCGGAAGCCTGTCCCTTGATATCACTGAAAATATTGCCGAGAAATTTATGTAAGAAGTCAATTTTGGTATTGGCCAGATTGATATCAACCAGGAATGATTTTCCGGAAGTATCTTTTACATTATAATTTCCTCTGGCAGAAAAATTGTACGCTTCATTAGGCGCTATAACGGTGAAAGGAATATTTCCGGTCTTTGCATTATAACCTGCCTGAATATTGATCAATCCTATGGAATCATCATCCATCCTGAATTGTTCAGCTTTCAGATCAGCCGTAGCGCTGAATTCGCCCATGGGATCATCTATGAGAATGGTGCCGGAAGTTACAGCCTGTAACCTTGGGTCTTTAAAGAAAATATTGGTAAGATCGCCTAATACCAGATTTTTCAGTTTCACTATCAGGTTACCTGTTTTGCCTCCATTGCCAGGTGTGGATTCTACGGATATTTCCTGAAAGCCCTGCGTGAATCTAACATTCTGCGCTTTGATAATATTGTTGATCACAGAGATCTCTCCTGCTTTCTCTATGCTCCATCTTTTCTCATTTAACACAAAAGAAGAGGGGCGGAACTGAACCCTCACGCCATCCTGCATCGTATATACATCCGCATATAGATCAGCTTCATTCAAAGTATTATCCGCACTGGCTTTCAGTGATACAATAGAATGATCCTGATTAGAAACAATATTCACCCTTGTGTTTGGAAACCTAAGGCTATCACCCACTTGTGTACTGCTGATAGTACCCACCAATGAAAGCGTATCTCTGTTTCCTTTTCCTTTAAGATCAAGCCCTGTGAAAAAGATCTGATCAAATTTTCCGGTAGGGATCTCTGCTGATACACTTAACTGGTTGTTTCGTGTATCTACTCTGCCATTGATGGTTGCATTATTGAAACCGGAGATCTTATCGTCTATGATCTTCAGGTATGGTTCAATGTTAAAAGTTTTAACCGCAAAAGTAAATGCCTGGTTTTGCGGAATGGATTTCAGTGGCTTAATATACGTTGGGAAGTAATGACTCAGAAAGCCTTGAAAGCTGGCCGGTAAATTCAGGATACTGAATTTACCGGTTATATTGGCATTAAAATCATTGCTGCCTAGATGAAGTGTTTTTACTGAATCTGCAAAACTCGATTCTAGGTTCAATGAATCAAAACTTAGTTTGGTTTCACCGCTCTTGATACTTGCATTCAAAAATTTGGCAATACCTAAAAAGTTATCAATGGTGGTGCCTGTAAAGTTTACGTCTAACAGCCCGGTTAATTCGATGGGGTATTTTGTTTTTTTCAGCAGATTCAATGTGCTGAGGTTAGAGTGCACAAGATCGCCCAGTATATTGAAACGTGGCAGTTCTTTGGTAAGATCGATCTCAACGGTACTGGTAAAATCGAGATTGGGATCATTGATCTTGATCTCTCCATTAAAATATCTTTTCTGAAAAGTACCGTTTGTAGTGATATTGGTATAGGTATACCTGTTGTACTCAAGCGAGGAGATCTTTCCCTCCAGGGTGGTCTTTAATTTATCTACTGTAAAACTGCTGCCTGTTATCTTTCCCTTAAAATCAACCAATCCCAAAGAACTATCGCTTAAAAATTTGCCCATATTAAAGCGGCTGGTTTCTATGGCACCTGTATATGTTGGTTCTCCTTTACGGGGAAGTTGCAGACTTACATTGGTGATCACACCCCCAAGTTGCGTACTGAAGCTTCCGGCTGTTACAAAATTCCGAATGGTGCCATTGAAATTGCCGCGATAAATAATATTACCCAATGCAGCAAGATTGGGAGAGCTTACATTTTTCAAAGAAGGAACCAGAATACCCAGGTCATAATAGTTGGTAAGCAAAGTGCCATTGGTAAAGTTGATGGTAGTGGTGTTTATATCAGGAAGCCCTTTCATATGCAGGGTACCATTGATATTGGTGCCACTGCCGGATCTTGCAGCCAGATTCTGAACTGTAAAATCATTAACTGTTCCTTCATATATACCGCTGAGTATAACATCACGTTTCCAGTCTTTTAGTTCTGGCGCAAAGAATGCAATATCATCCGAGTTTACTTTTGAATCTTTGAAATGTGCGGTCATTTTCACTTTACTGATATAATAACCAAAGTCTTTATTAAAATCCCTGAACTTCATTGCATAGTAATTGGTTAACCTGCTCCGGTTGGTCTGGAGATCCAGTTTTGCCAATTCCATGATCTGGGGTGTGAACCTGAAAAGCGTTTTTAATCGTTTCAATTCAAGACCGCTTCTCTCTTTTACGGAAAGGTCAATATTGGCACGCATCGTATCCTTGATAAAAGAAACATTCTGCAGCTTACCGTTCAGCTTAGTCATTTGTATATGGGCACCATCAAAATTCGGATAGGGTTTGTCCATATCGGCATCCAGAAACAATACGCCATTATGAATATTGATCTCCCCGGCTTTTACGGTAATATCACCCTCATTGAAATACATGCCTGTATCAACATTTGAACGCTTAGGTTTGATTGATTTTGGTCGAAGTGCATCCAGTTGCTGGATCTTTACGGAAGGGTTGTCAAGGTCAAGACTGCTGATCGTGAAGATCTTATTATTCAGGTCAATATTATCTGCGTTAAGTACCAGACTCCCGATGGTGATATCCATTCTTTCTCCCACCCAACGGTCATTCTTCTGAAACCGAACATTTTTAAGATCTATTTTTTTAAGGTTGAGATCCAGCCCGCTTTTTTTCTTTGATGGAGTAGGTGAGGCAAAATAATCTGCAATAAAGCCGTAGTTCCACACTGAATCTTTCCGGTTTAGTTTGATAACAGCATCTTCCAGACCCGCAAAGTGTAGCGTAACCTTGTCTTTCAAAAAGAACCAATCAGTGACCCTTATTTTTAACTGACCTGCATATAACAGCGTATCCTTTTGTTTGTCCCTCACCATGGTACCTTCGAGGTTAAACCTGTTGAATAGCGAAAAACTAACTTTCTTAATGCTTACTTCCGTTCCTAAAGCTTTGGAAAGTTTAGATGTGGCAATGCCTACCAACCAGTTCTGAACCAGATCTGTTTGAATAGCGATGAATGCCAACAAAATGATGGCAATGATGGTGAGAACAGTTCGGCGAAGTATGGTTAAGAAGCGCTTCAGGGGGTTCTTGATTTGAGTGGTAAAAATAGGCATTATACCCTTAAGACAAATACAATACCAAAACGCCTGAAATAGGTAAATGAAGGGTCATTTTATCTTTTTTTAATCAAAATGATAGATTGTGCCCCCGGGGCAGGCCATTTTTTTGAATGCCTCTATTTTCTTCAGTAAATTGGTTGCCTGAATTACTGATTTGCATTCCTGTACGGTCATTTTAAAGGTTCTTTTCAGCTTATGTGCATCTGATGATGTTTGCCTGGGATAACTAATGGTTCCCATATCACAAAATCACAATCTTTTATTTTTTTTGAAACCTCTTTCGAAAAGATAGATATTTAAGCTTGATTAGCCTTTCTGCCATGGGCTATGGTTAGATTTCCAGACTAGGAAAAAACAGCAACACTTAAAAAAAACGATTGATTGATGAAAAAAACAGCCACAATCTTAGGCATTTTTATTTGCCTTTTTTCAACCGCACAGACCAACAAAAAACAGATCTCCATTATACCCGAGCCTGTTTCTCTAAAACAAGGTGTTGGTAATTTTACATTACCATCTTCTGTTATCATTGAAGCATCCTCGCCAAATGAGATGAAACAGTCGATCGATGTATTAACGGAACGTCTCACAAATGCCGCAGGTAAAAAGGTATCGATAAAAAACAATGCTCCGGAAGCTTCGATCAGACTGGTTTTGAGCGTAAAACAAGAAGGGAGTTTAGGCAAGGAAGGGTATCATTTATCTGTTGTTTCTGATAATATTACCATCACTGCAGAGCAGCCTGCCGGATTATTTTATGGTGTACAAACCTTACTGCAGTTATTGCCTAAAGAAATTGAAAGCAAAACCACCCTTTCGAATATCAAGTGGGAAATTCCGATCATTGAAATAATGGATAAACCTCGTTTTGGCTGGAGGGGATTGATGTTTGATGTGGCCCGTCATTTCTTTACCAAAGCAGATGTGAAATTGTTTATAGATGATATGGTTCGTTACAAATACAATCTGTTACACCTGCATTTAACGGATGATGAAGGCTGGCGGATAGAGATCAAAGGGCTTCCTAAATTAACAGAAGTGGGTGCGTGGAATGTGAAGAAAATCGGAAATTTCGGAACCTTCTCCGTTCCCACACCAGATGAACCACGTGATTTTGGCGGGTTCTATACGCAGGAAGATATTAAAGAGCTGGTTAAGTATGCCAAAGACCGTTTCGTAGATATTTTACCCGAAATAGATGTTCCAGGCCATAGTCTGGCTGCAGTAGTTTCGTATCCCGAATTATCCTGCACACCCGAAGCCAATACTTACCGGGTAAGATCGGGTGAAGAGATCATGGATTGGTCACATGGTGCTCCTCCGATCGCATTGGTGGATAACACACTTTGCCCGGCCAACGAGAAAGTATATGAATTTCTTGATAAAGTAATGACCCAGGTAGCACAACTTTTTCCTTTTGAATACATTCATGTCGGTGGTGACGAATGCCCAAAAAATTACTGGGAAAAAACAGCAGCTATCAAAGAATTGATGCAGAAGGAAGGATTGAAAAATATGGAGGAAGTGCAGAGCTATTTTGAAAAACGACTTGAAAAGATCGTCGAATCCAAAGGGAAGAAATTTATGGGCTGGGATGAGATATTGGAAGGAGGGTTGGCACCCAGTGCTGCTGTCATGAGCTGGAGAGGAATGAAAGGTGGAATTGAAGCAGCTAAAATGAAACATGATGTTGTGATGAGCCCTACCACCCATGCTTACATAGATTATATGCAGGGAGATCCGATCATTGAACCGAAGATCTACGCCTCACTACGACTTAATAAATCCTATGAGTTTGAGCCATTGCCGGATGGTGTAGATGCTAAATACATCAAAGGTGGACAGGCCAATTTATGGTCTGAGCAGGTCTATAATATGCGTCATGCCCAATACATGACCTGGCCCAGAGGATTTGCAATTGCAGAAGCATTATGGTCTCCAAAGAACAAAAGAAACTGGAATTATTTTTTCTCAAAAGTGGAAGATCATTTTGAAAGGTTTGATGTAGCCGATAAAAAATACGCACCAAGTGTATATGACCCGATCTTTACGGCTGGCCTAACGGCGGATAAGCAATTAAAAATCGAATTGGGCAAAGAGGTGGAAGCATTGGACATTTATTACAGTTTTGACAATAGTTTCCCGGATCGGTTCTATCCAAAATATACCGTTGCTTTAATACCGCCCAAAGATGCTACCACTTTGAAAGTGATCACTTACAAAGGCAATAAGCCGGTTGGAAGAATGATTGCCATGCCCATAGCAGAATTGAAAAGCAGGGTGGAAAAGAAAAAATAAAGGAATGCTTTAGTAAGTAAAGATCCGGGTTACAGTAGGTATAAGCCTTTCAGTAACCCGGTTTTTTATGTTCAGCCACAACGGGGTTTCTATGTAAATTACAGAGTTAATCATTCCAATACTGTCTTATCCTGGTTGTGCACCTGGAAGCCCGATATGAAAAAAATGCTCACGCTTCTTCTTTGTTTTTTTACCTTCTGTGAGTTGGCGGCGCAATTGTGTAATGGCAGTCTGGGAGATCCTGTGGTGAATATGACTTTTGGTACAGGCTTAGGCAATATAGGCCCTTTGAAATCAGGAGTAACAAACCTAGCTTATACTACTGCCACGTGTCCGAATGATGGTGAATATTCGATCACAAAAGCCACTTCCGGATGTTTTGGGTTTACCTGGCATACTTTGCTATCAGATCATACGGGAGATCAGGATGGACTTTTCATGCTCATCAATGCCTCACCTTCACCCAGCCAGTTTTATGTAGATACGGTAAGCGGGCTATGCGCCAATACGGTTTTTGAATTTGCTGCCTGGGTTGCCAATGTGTTAAGGCCAACGGCTTGCAGTGGTGCGGGTATTAAACCCAATCTTACATTTCTGATTGAAACCACCACGGGTTCTTTGATACAGAAATTTGATTCAGGTGATATTCCTTTTGAGATCCAGGGCACATGGAGACAGTACGGAACTTTTTTTAAAACACCTGTCGGCGTGAATAGGGTAGTGCTCCGGATCATCAATAATTCTCCCGGGGGAAGCCAGTGTGGTAATGATCTTGCTCTGGATGATATTACTTTTCGTCCCTGTGGTCCAACCATCACTGCTACGGTGAATAATGTTGTACAGTCGTTGATCACCATTTGTGAAACAGATAAGTCTGATTTTCTTTTCAAGACCAGTTTTCCTGTTGAATACAGTTCGCCAGTGGTACAATGGCAGGTAAGTACCGATACCGGTAAAACATGGAAAGATCTTACAGGAGAAAGGTCTTTAAGCTTTCTGCGAAAGGCAACAGCAGGGGGTATTTATCAATATAGGGCAGTGATGGCTGATGCATCAAATTTTGGCTCAGTTTCCTGTAGGGTTGCTTCCAATGTAACCACAATCAATGTGAATGCTTTACCAGATGCCCCAACCGATAAAAATTTATTGGGATGTACCGGCAATGTTTTTGTTTTTAAGGAGGTAGAAGGTGCCGGTTTTAGCTATGCATGGAAAGGCCCGAAAGGATTTACTTCACAGATAATGAATCCGGTTCTCAGCAATGTTAGCTTGCTTGACTCTGGAAATTATATAGCAACGATTACCACCCCTGCTGGTTGCACCAGAACAGATACCTTTCATATGACAGTTTTTCCCGGAACCAAAGCAATCGTAAGTGCAGGTACAAATATTTGTGAGGGAGGCAGTACTTTTTTATCTGCATCAGGTGGAGTTTCTTATTTGTGGATTCCGGCTGCCGGGTTATCTGATAAATTGTCCGCCAATCCCGTTGCTTCACCGGTAGATACTACCAACTACAAAGTAATTGTAACCAACCAGTATGGATGTAGAGATTCGGCGGCTGTATTGATCAACGTATTTAAAAAACTGATTGTGAATGCAGGGCCCGATCAATCTATATTTGAGGGAGATACTGTAACACTTTCCGGCTCTGTGAAAGGAACGCTTTCTTCTGTTTACTGGTTGCCCAACACCAACATTCAAAACAACACTACTGTTACACCGGTCGTTAGCCCTGTTAATAATACTACTTATACACTATTTGCTGTTTCTTCTTTAGGTTGTCCTTTGGAATCGGATGATGCTTTTGTACGGGTATATAAAAAACTACTGGTACCCAATATATTTTCGCCTAATGGAGATGGGATCAATGATACCTGGGTTATTCAAAACATTGACACTTATCCCCTGGCATCGATCAAAGTGTTTAACAGAAGCGGGAGAGTGGTTTTCGAATCCAAAACATTGGGAACTGCCTGGAACGGCTTACTCAATGGCAAAGCAGTTCCTGTAGCTACTTATTATTATGTGATCGACCTGCATGTAGGACTCACACCCGTATCCGGCTGGGTGGTAATTATTCGGTAAGCAACAACAGGTGAACCTGCTGGCAATTATCTTACTTTCTTTACCAGAATCGGACTTTCATTCAGTCCCTCTATTTTCATTTTATATCCTTCGGAAGCAAGATAGATCGTAACGGCTGGTCTGAATAAACTTGAGAAAACATTGGATGTCATCTCATCCTGTTTCCACTCCTGGTCATTTTGCAGTTTGAAGGTTGTAGTTCCGTCATACCCTTTGAAATCACGTAAAGAGTTTCCTTCCAGATAGCCCGATATATTGCTTTCAATAACTTCCTGGATCTTTTTAACTGTTAAGATCTTTTCCATACCCTGGATCTTCATTTTATATTTTTTGCCATCCTGGTATACAGTGATCTGGGGTACGGCAGGATAGCCGGCTTTCTGAATTACTTTATCGTTGATCTCATAAAAATGAAAATTAGCGGTCTTGATCAAAGTGCCGTTCTCTATGGGTTGTGACAGACCTTTAAAGGTTGTGGTAGAATCCACCACTTTTAAGTTGTCGGTAGTTTGAGCATTTGCAGCAAAAATAAGGGCAGCAAATAGGCAGGTAAAAAGTAGCTTTTTCATAGGGGCATTTTAAACAAAATGAAAGTATATCAGTATTGCTTTTATCAGGCTTCAACCATCTCACGCAGGTATT
>CANGOX010000052.1 GCA_947455605.1 Chitinophagaceae bacterium | reverse complement strand
TTAGAATTACTTGATTGTTGTTAAACTTACCTAATAGGGTATTCCCGTTATAAGTGCCGATTCTTTGCTCACTTACCATTCCGAAAATCCCGTTTTTCCAACCAGAAATCTCTAGTGTATTCAGTTTGTAATCATCAAAGTTGTTTTCGTATACAGTGTTGGTTATAGTGAGGTTCTTAATGCAGGAGACTTGCGAAAAAGCTGTAATAATAAAAATGACCAGAATTGCATGTTTAAAATGGGAATAACTCATAAAATCTTAAAGTATTCATATCAGTAAGTCTTTCAAAACTAATAAATCTTCTTCGGGATACACTTATATTAGGTATAAACATTAAAATTTCAGTATAGACTCTGAAAAGCAAGGCTTTTCTATCTCTATTCTTCTTATTACTTCCCTAAATTTGCTGTTATGGCAGATTTAGCGTTTAAGGTAACGATTATCAATCATTCTGATAACCCCTTACCCCAGTATGCCACTGCCGGCTCCTCGGGTATGGATATCAGGGCATTTCTGGAAAGGGATCTGGTTCTGCAGCCAATGGAAAGGACCCTGGTGCCAACCGGTTTGTTCATAGAACTGCCACAAGGCTATGAGGTACAGATCCGCCCCCGGAGTGGTCTGGCCATCAAACAGGGGTTGACCTGCTTAAATACACCCGGAACTATTGATGCTGATTACCGTGGGGAGATAAAAGTGATCCTGATCAATTTATCAGTTGAAGCGCAAACCATTCAGTCGGGCGACCGGATTGCCCAGATGGTGATGCAGAAAATAGAAACCATTACATGGCAACCCGGTACCCATATTAATGAAACAGAGCGGGGTGCTGGCGGCTTTGGACATACCGGTAAACAATAATCACCATAAATTCATCTATGAAGTATAGTATTTCATTGCTGCTGCTTTTTGCTCTGTTTATGTCTTCATGCAAAACAGCGCAGAAAACACAGGTGATACAGGAAGCGATCACCAAAAAAGATACGGCACAAACAATCGTTATCGCCGAAACACCAAAAGTAGATTCTGCCTCAATCGTAAAGGATATCCTTAGCAAAGTAATGCGGAGCAAGATTGATTTTAACACCTTTAATGCCAAAATAAAAGTTTCTTATGAAAGTGCGGAGAACAGTAATAATTATACAGCCTATCTGAGTATGAAGAAGGATAGTATCATCATTATAAAGATCTCCGGCACATTCCTCGGTATTCCGGGTGTAGGTATGGAAGCAAAGATCAAAAAAGATAGTGTACTGGTGGTACAGCTGGTAGGTGATAAATCTGTGATGAACAGACCCATCAGTTACCTGCAGGATGTGATACAGATCCCTTTTGATTTTTCTACCCTGCAGGATCTCCTGATCGGAAATCCAATTTTCCTTGACAGTAATGTGGTTTCTTATAAGGCCGGCGCCAACCAGCTCACGGTAATGATGGTAGGGGATGTTTTTAAACATCTGGTAACACTTAGCAACGGAGATTATAAAGTGATGCACAGTAAACTGGATGATGTAGATATCCAGCGCAACCGTACCGGCGATATTATTTTCGGAAGCTATCAGCCCATGGGCCCCTACCAGTTTGCTACTTACCGGAGTATCTCGATAGCTGAGAAGTCAAAACTGAATATTTACCTCGATTTCAAGGAATTCGCCCTAAATGAACCGTTAAAATACAATTTTGATGTGCCAAAAAAATTGAAGCATAAATAATTTACCCTCATCTTAGCCGTTCTAATAGTGGCACCCATCTAAATACCTTACTATGTTCAAAAGGATCATCGCTGTTTGTATACTGTTCTTAACCATTTGTTTTTGTGCTTCTGCACAGAATACCAGGGAGGAACTGCAGAAACAGGGAAAAGATATCCAGAAAGAACTGGACGACCTGAACCGGTTATATAACGAGACCCAGAATAACAAAAAGATCTCTCTTAAACAACTGGCCATTATCAAGAAAAAGATCAATGCCCGGGAAGCATTGGTGAACAGTATAAATAAGCAGGTGCGCCAGCTGGATGAGACCATTTTTACCAATGAACGTGATATTTACCGTTTGCGCAAAGAACTGGATACCCTGAAACAGAAATATGCCAAGAGTATAGTATTTGCTTACCGTAACCGAAGCAGTTATGAGTACCTGAATTTTCTGTTCTCTGCCAGTAATTTCAATGATGCGATCAAAAGGATGACTTACCTGAAAAGCTATCGCCAAAACCGCGAAACACAGGCAAATACGATTATAAAATCTGATCAGTTATTGCAGGAGAAAATAACGGTACTGAGCGGTAACAAGAAGGAAAGACTGGTAACCCTTCAATCGCAAAGTGAGCAGCTAAAAGTATTGCAGGCAGATAAAAAAGAACAGGACCAGGTGGTAGAGCAGCTCAAGGGAAAAGAAAAAGAAATAGCTGCGCAGGTACGTGAAAAAGATAAGCAAAGACAGAAGATCCAACAGGCATTCAACGCGATCATACGCAGAGAGATCGAAGATGCCAAAAAGAAAGAAGCTGCCCGTTTAAAAGCGCAACAGGAAGAGCAGAAGAAAGCCCAGATCACTGCGGATAATGCGAATAAGACAACCACAGTGGCACCAAAACCATCCAAGAGTGCTTCTGCTTCCAATGAGCCGATAACAGGGGTAGGAGCCCCTGTTAGAGATCGTGCCTATACGCCTCTGGAATCAACACCGGAAGGAAGAGAAATGTCGATCAGTTTTGAAAATAACCGTGGCCGTTTGCCATGGCCGGTTTCTTCTGGCGTAATCACCGCACATTTTGGTCTGGAGAAAATACCGGGTACCAAACTTACCCGTAAAACAGATGGTATCGAGATCTCACTTCCTGTGGGGTCTACTGTAAGATCCGTTGCTGATGGCAAAGTATTATACGCCGGTGAAGTTGATGGAGAGCAATTACTGGTTGTGCAACATGGCAAATATTTCTCGGGCTATAATCATTTATCTTCTGTAACTGTTTCTGCAGGACAGGAAGTTAAAGCAGGCTCCTCACTGGGCAAATCAGGTACTTCCATTGATGGAGAAGGCCTGCTGCTGTTCATGATCATGAATGATAAGAATATTGCGCAAAATCCTGAGCTTTGGCTTAAGCCGCAGCGGTAGTGCAGGTTAAAGAGGTTAAAATAGGTAAAGTGTTTAAAAGGGTTAATAAGGTAAATTTTTCATTACCTTTTTAACCCTTTTACCTTTTTTAACCAATCCCAAATAGATTTACTTCTTTAACCCTTTTAACTTTTTTAACGAACCCCCAAAATCCATTATCTTCAATCAAACGCTTGTCAAATGAACCAGTATATCTTATCCTTCGACCAGGGTACTACCAGCAGCCGGGCTATTGTATTTGATCAGAAAGGGGAAATCATTTCCGTTGCACAGAAAGAATTTGAACAGATCTTTCCCAAACCGGGATGGGTAGAACATGATGCCAATGAGATCTGGAGTACACAATTAGGTGTGGCAGCGGAAGCCATTACCAAAGCAGGACTTACCGTTCAGAATATTGCAGCCATTGGGATCACCAATCAAAGAGAAACAACGGTTGTGTGGGACCGGGCTACCGGACAACCCATTCATAACGCGATCGTATGGCAGGACAGGCGCACCGCAGATTTCTGTGATACCTTAAAGGCAAATGGATCAGTTAAAACTATCCAGCAGAAAACAGGCCTGGTAGTGGATGCCTATTTTTCAGGAACAAAAGTGAAATGGATCTTAGATAATGTATCAGGTGCCAGGGAAAGAGCCAATAAAGGAGAACTCTGTTTTGGTACCATCGATAGCTGGTTGTTATGGAAACTCACCAATGGCAAAGTACATGCAACAGATGTGTCCAACGCATCCAGAACCATGCTCTTTAATATCCATTCTTTACAATGGGATGAAGACCTGTTGAAAATGCTGGATGTGCCTGCTTCAGTACTTCCGGAAGTGAGGAGTAGTAGCGAAGTATATGGTCATACACAAAATATTTTAACAGCACATAATATTCCCATCGCGGGTATTGCTGGAGATCAGCAGGCAGCATTATTTGGTCAGATGTGTACACAGCCCGGTATGGTAAAGAATACTTACGGCACCGGTTGTTTTATGCTTATGAACACAGGAGAAAAAGCAGTACCCTCCACCAATAACCTGTTAACCACGGTTGCCTGGAAAGTAAATGGAGTTACACAATATGCATTGGAAGGAAGTGTATTTATTGCCGGCGCGGTAGTACAATGGCTGCGCGATGGTTTAAAAATAATCCGCACTTCTGCCGAAGTAGAATCGCTGGCAGCGGAAGTAAACGGAACGGATGGGGTGTATGTTGTACCTGCTTTCGCAGGATTGGGTGCACCTTATTGGAACCAGCATGCACGGGGTACGATCGTGGGAATTACCCGCGGTACCACCGGTGCGCATTTTGCCCGTGCTGCATTGGATAGTATTGCTTATCAAACCATGGATGTATTAAAAGCCATGGAAGCTGATTCCGGCATTGCCATTAAAGAATTACGGGTAGATGGGGGTGCCACCGCCAATAATTTACTCATGCAGTTTCAAAGTGATCTGTTGAATACCAAAGTGATCCGTCCAACCGTGATCGAAACAACCGCACTCGGTGCCGCATATCTTGCCGGTCTGGCAGTAGGGTATTGGAGCAGTATGGAAGATATCCAGAAGCAATGGCTGATGGAAAAAACTTTCACCCCATCCATGACCGAAGAAAAAAGATCTGAATTGTCAGACGGTTGGAAACGCGCCATCAACACCACCGTAAGCTGGACGGTCTAAAAAAAATATTCACTCATTCTATCAATCACACATTCACTCATTGCTTCATGAACCGCCACCATTCCCTGCAACAAATTACAGAAACGGATATCTGGGACATCATCATCATTGGTGGCGGAGCAACGGGCCTTGGTTCAGCAGTAGATGCAGCCTCAAGAGGCTATAAAACTTTGCTGATCGAACAATACGATTTTGCGAAGGGTACTTCCAGTCGCTCTACCAAACTGGTACATGGCGGGGTTCGGTATTTGCAGCAGGGAAATATAAAATTGGTAAAGGAAGCATTGCGTGAAAGAGCTTTTCTCCTGCACAATGCACCACATCTTACCTCTGTGCAACCTTTTGTAGTGCCCGTGTTCAGCTGGTTTGAAAAAATGTATTATGCGGTTGGATTAAAAATGTATGACCTGCTTTCGGGAAAATTATCACTCGGTAAAACAAAGATCTTATCCAAAAAAGAGACCATCGCCTGTTTGCCCGCAATCAATCCGGCAAAATTATCCGGTGGGATCTTGTATTACGACGGACAGTTTGATGACAGCCGTTTATGTGCCGACCTGGCTACCACAGCAACAAAACATGGAGCAACGATCCTCAATTATTGTAAAGCTTCCGGATTTACAAAAGACAAGAGCAAGATCCCTAAGATCAATGGTGTGTTAATTACCGATACACTCAGTGGAACCGAATATACTGTAAACGCAAAAGCAGTCATCAATGCCACAGGTGTATTTACCGACGCTGTGATGCAGATGGATGATGCAGCCAAACACGATATCGTTTCTCCTTCACAGGGTATTCATCTTGTAGTGAATCATTCTTTTTTTCCGGGCAGCACGGCCATGATGATCCCTAAAACAGATGATGGGAGAGTATTGTTTGCCGTTCCCTGGCATGATCATATTGTATTGGGTACTACCGATACACCCGTGGAAAGAACCGAGGTAGAACCTAAACCACTGGAAGAAGAAATTGAATTTATCCTTACGCATATCAACCGATACGGCACATCGCGGATAGAAAGAAAAGATGTAAAATCAGTGTATGTGGGCTTGCGGCCATTGGTAAAGATCAGTGGCAGTAAAAGCACTGCATTGTTATCGCGCGATCATACATTGGTGGTTGCACCAAGTGGACTGGTAACCGTAACGGGGGGTAAATGGACCACCTACCGTAAAATGGCTGAAGATGCGGTAGAGAATGCGGTTTTTATTTCCAAACAGGAAAAAAGAGAATGTATCACCAAAACCCTGCAGATAGGTGATATTTCTCAAAGGGAACGGATTATCCATGAGATGATCATTAGTGATCCTTCCTTAGCTCAGGCTATATGTAATGGCTATTCATATACAAAAGCAGATATTATTTATGCTGTAAGATCGGAAATGGCCGTTACGGTGGAAGATATCCTTGCAAGAAGGACGCGATTGCTTTTCCTTGATGCCGCAGCGGCCATAAAAGTAGCAGAGGAAGTGGCTTCTTTAATGGCAGGGGAACTGGATAAAGATAGTGCGTGGAAGAAAGAACAGGTAACTGGCTTTACAAAACTTGCTCAGCAATATTTACTTTCTTAATTTCAATACCTCTACAACCACTAAACGATTGCTTTATGACCCCATTCATTGCCGAACTTACCGGCACAGCCATGTTGATCATTCTGGGAGACGGCGTAGTAGCTAATGTGATCTTACAAAAAACAAAAGGAAGCAACGGTGGCCTGATCGCCATCACATTCGGATGGGCCATGGCCGTTTTTGTAGGTGTTTATGCTACCGCATCCATCAGCGGCGCTCACCTGAATCCGGCAGTGACCATTGCTTTGGCTTCTATTGGTAAGTTTGAGTGGGCATTGGTGCCAACCTATCTGGCTGCTCAGCTATTGGGTGCCATGCTTGGTGCATTGATCGTTTGGGTTGTGTATAGGCAGCATTTTAATGCCACAGAAGATGCAGCCACCAAATTAGGTGTGTTTTGTACCTCTCCCTCCATCAAAAGTCCGATAGATAATGTTCTGTCAGAATTCATTGGCACATTTGTTTTTATCCTCGCTATACTTTTCATTACCAAATCGCAAAACTCTTTAGGTTCGCTGGATGCTTTACCGGTTGCTTTACTGGTATTGGCAATCGGGTTGAGCCTGGGAGGAACTACCGGGTACGCCATCAATCCAGCCCGTGATCTGGGTCCCCGAATCATGCATGCATTATTGCCCATTAAAAACAAAGGAGGAAGCGATTGGAACTATAGTTGGGTGCCTGTTTTGAGTCCTATCGCAGGGGGAACTTTGGCAGCCTTTTTTTATCAATGGATAGCCTAGACTGATAAGAAAATACATAAGGTTATATTGAAATCATTCCAGCGGTTTCCTCATTTTTGGTTTTCCTAAAAAAGGGAGATTTAAAAAAGTCGGGTTTGTTTCCCGTGTTCTTTTTTTTAACGGAAAAGGGTTTTGATATTCTATATAATAGATCCGTAACAGAATAATAAAGTAGGAAATAATCAGCGGGCCAAACACTAACCCTGTAATACCAAAGTATTGTATACCAATGATCACTCCCAATACGGTTACAATGGGATGAACATCTGCCATTTTTTTTGCCAGCACAAACCGCACAATATTGTCTGTAGCACTTAAAATGGTTAGTCCCCATACAAACAGAAAACCGCCTTCCCAGCTCTGTCCATTAGCTAATAAATAGATACTGATCGGTATCCAAACAAGTCCGGTACCAATAATAGGCAAAATAGAGGCAAGTCCGGTGATCACGGCCCAGAAACCAGCTTCATTCACGCCGGCAATTAGGTAAGAAATATAGGCAACGCTCCCCTGCATTACGGCAATTAATGGTACCCCCACTGCATTGCTAAATGTCTGTGCTTTTAGTTCTTCTCCAAAGATCACGATCTTACTGCGTTTAAACGGCAGATACAAGATGATCGCAGCTTCCATTCGGTTGATATTCACGATCATGAAGTACAAAAAGAAATACATCATGGTAATTGTACCCAAAAGGTTCAACCCCTGGTTCAGCAGTGAAGAAATAAAACCCGTGATAAAGGATTGTGCCTGAGAAATATTTTCTTCTGAAATTAAAATGAAGTGATACCTCTTTTGCAATACAGAATCGAGGTGTTTTAAAGGTTCAACAATAATGGTCTGCATATTTGTGCCCACCAACTGTACTTTTTTAAACAACATAGCAGCAAGTAAGGAAACCGGCAAAAGGATCACAAAAAAGGAAATTACAATGACCAATACAGCGGCAGACGACTTTTTCCAGTTTTTTTTCTTGATCAGCCATCCTACAAAATGTTTGCTCAATACATAGAACATAACAGCCGCAAGAAAAGCAGTAAAAAACTCCATCAGGCTGAATAAAAGAAATAAGGCAAAAAGAATGATTACACTAAGAAAAAAATAGCGGTTTATCTTATGGTCTTGCTGATTTTCCATCGTACCTTGTAATGTGAAACTATAATGAATAGTGAAGATAGAGAAGTTTAAGAAGGAATTCGTTAACACTTAATACCCTTCGCAATGAGCAATAATCACAAATTTATAGCGGGTCTGCTCCTGGGTGCTGCGGCAGGTGCCGCATTGGTGCTCTACCTCAATGGAGAGAAAGGAAGGGAATTACTAACCGAACTCAAAGAAGGTGCCGGCAAGGCCGAAGACGAACTCAAGGCAACTTTCAGCGAATTTGATGAAGCGATCAATAACCTCTTCGAAAAGGGGAAACTTCTTTTAGCAGATCTGGAACAAAAGGAAACGGCAGAGTAAAACTGATGTTATGGAAGAAGCAGAAAAAGATTTTTTTAAAGAATCAAAAGAAAAAATCGAGCAATATGTTCAGGACAGGATCTGGCTGCTCAAACTCCAGATCAGTGAAAAGACCGCCCGGATGGTGGCAGTTCTGTTTACCCTGTTGATGATCGGTCTGTTAACATTTTTTGTGGTACTCTTTCTCAGCATGATGGCCGGCTATTATTTCTCTGCACTTACCGGGAGCTTCTTTAGCGGATTTGGTATTGTTTCCGCATTCTATGTTTTCCTGTTGCTGATCTTGATTCTCTGTCGTAAATGGGTTCAGAAAAAGATCATGGATAAAGTGATTGCTGTTTTCTTTACTAAAATGGATACCGATGAAAAGCCCTGATCATGGAACCATAACTTCAATGGATGATCTCCAGGCAGAAATGCATCGGGTAAGGGGCCGTTTGAGCGATCACGAGCAGGAGTTGGGCGAAAGATGGAAAAAAATGCCGGGAGAAGCACTGAAATCTGTAACAGGTGGGCTGGTGGGTAGAATAGTACCGCTTTTTATTGGGGGAGAAATGGGGGCCGGTGCTTTTAAACTCGTAAAAGGCTTGTTTGAACTGATAAAAAGCAAAAAAAAGGGGGAGGAAGTAGATGGCAAATGGAAATCCGATCTTACCGGCGGTGCGGCCAAACTGGGTCTGTTTACCGGCTTGAAACTCCTGATGAGCCTCTGGAAAGGCAAATAAACTAACACATTAGGGGCTGATTCTGCCCGATTCCTGCTAAAGCAATTGCCTATTGGGGGTTCTCCACATTTTTTCCAATTAACTTGTTAGTTTTTCTCGTTTTTAGGGTGCATCCCCTTACCTTTGCCGCCAAGTCGGAAAATGGTTATTCCGTGTTATAAATTAGTACATTTTTAAACCTTAATATATCTCCTGATATGGCTACAAAAGGTAAGATCAAACAGATTATCGGTGCGGTAGTGGACGTTCATTTCCCTGACGATAACACATTGCCTGAAATTTACAACGCCCTGGAAATCACACGTGATAATGGCGATAAACTGGTTCTGGAAGTGCAACAGCACCTCGGAGAAGACAGCGTTCGTACCATTGCGATGGACGGAACCGAAGGTCTGGTTCGCGGAATGACCGTAATTGACACAGGTATTCCAATTGCCATGCCGGTAGGTGAAGGTATCAATGGACGTCTGTTCAATGTAACCGGAGACGCGATCGATGGTTTGCCACAGGTAAGCAAAGTAAATGGCCGCCCTATTCACAATAAGCCGCCATTATTCGAAAACTTAAGTACTACTTCAGAAATATTATTCACCGGTATCAAAGTAATTGACCTGATCGAACCCTATGCAAAAGGTGGTAAGATCGGTCTGTTTGGTGGTGCGGGTGTAGGTAAAACCGTATTGATCCAGGAGTTGATCAACAATATCGCAAAAGGATATGGTGGTCTGTCTGTATTTGCCGGTGTAGGTGAGCGTACCCGTGAGGGAAACGATCTGCTGCGTGAAATGATCGAAGCAGGTATCATGAACTATGGTGAAGCTTTCAAACACAGCATGGAAGAAGGTGGATGGGATCTGAGCAAAGTGGATCTGGAAGGTTTGAAAGAATCTAAAGCCACTTTCGTATTCGGACAGATGAACGAACCTCCGGGAGCACGTGCACGTGTGGCTTTGAGCGGTCTGACCGTTGCGGAATATTTCCGTGATGGAGATGGAACCGGTAAAGGAAAAGATATCCTGTTCTTTGTTGATAATATCTTCCGTTTCACCCAGGCAGGTTCTGAGGTATCGGCTCTTTTGGGACGTATGCCTTCAGCGGTAGGTTACCAACCAACCCTGGCAACTGAGATGGGATTGATGCAGGAACGTATCACTTCAACCAAAAACGGTTCTATTACCTCTGTACAGGCGGTATACGTACCTGCGGATGACTTGACCGATCCGGCTCCGGCAACAACTTTCGCTCACCTGGATGCAACTACGGTATTAAGCCGTAAGATTGCCGACTTAGGTATCTATCCTGCGGTGGATCCATTGGATTCTACATCAAGGATCCTGACACCAGCGATCGTGGGTGATGCGCATTATGATTGTGCTAACCGTGTTAAGTTGATCTTACAACGATATAAAGAATTACAGGATATCATCGCCATCCTCGGTATGGATGAGTTGAGCGACGAAGATAAAATGACCGTACAGCGTGCCCGTAAAGTACAGCGTTTCCTGAGTCAGCCCTTCCACGTGGCTGAGCAGTTTACCGGCTTGAAAGGTGTGTTTGTAGACATCAATGATACCATCCGCGCCTTCAACTCTATCATGGACGGAGAAGTGGATGAATACCCTGAAGCAGCCTTCAACCTGGTAGGATCACTGGAAGATGCCATTGAGAAGGGTAAGAAAATGATGGACGCAGCTAAGGGATAAATCCCAATTAGTAATTAATAATTAGTAATGAATAGTTACTAGTTAAAAGGTGTAAAGCCGGCAATTAATTACTAATTACTAACTACTAATTACTAATTAACAATGAAGTTAGAAATATTAACCCCCGAAAAAAAGCTCTACAGCGGAGATGTATACGGTGTAATGCTGCCGGGTATTTCAGGTTTGTTTGAGATACTCGACAAACACGCACCCATGGTAAGTGCATTGGGAAAAGGCACGCTGAAGATCTTAAAGGATAAGAAAGATGTTGAATTATATTCTATCCAGAGTGGATTTGTAGAAGTGCTGAATAACAAGGCCACTGTTTTAGTGGAAGGTGCTACTGCTCTGTAAAAATAACGGATTTGAAAATTTTACTACATGCCCTCCGATTTTCCGGGGGGCTTTTTTGTGAACAGAGTAAAAAAAATGCGTATAAATACGCTTGCAAATCAATAATATATTTTAGAACTTTCAGTTAAATAACAAAGCCGGAGCGATTAAAATGAAAAAGACAATTCTGATCAATTTATTGATC
This sequence comes from Chitinophagaceae bacterium, assembly GCA_947455605.1. Lineage (GTDB taxonomy): Bacteria > Bacteroidota > Bacteroidia > Chitinophagales > Chitinophagaceae > Sediminibacterium. Next base: position 11,428 of record CANGOX010000052.1, on the reverse strand, counting down.
ATTCACGGGTTAGGTATAAATGTGTTGGGTTTCATAATTGGGCTTATTTATTTTCATCCGGTTAACAAAGGAATCTGGTTTTTGATCTGGATAGCTTCTTTGCAACTAAATAGTTACTGTATCTATCATTACAAGAAAAGGTATCCGAATATGGTGGATCCTGATAAGAACGAGCAGAAATCGCCCTGGCTAAATGATCTTTTTAAAATCAGATAAATGGATGCTTGATGTATAACACAAAAAAGTAAACAGAGACCTGGTGGCAAAATAAACGTTATTAAACTACTTAGAGACTAATTCAACTGCGGGTCTATCGGATAATTAATCATCTGGCTATACTCTCCCCCCAGATCCCGCAAAGCATCCTTCCAGATCTGTTGGGCATTCATATTGAAAACGAGTTGGGGACTGGCCTTTCGGGTGATCCAGCTTTTTTCTTCGAGTTCACCTTCCAACTGGCCTTGGTCCCAGCCGCTGTAACCAACAAAGAAACGAATCTCATTTTTTTTGAGTTTATTTTCTCTCAGCAGGCTGAGCACTTCATCAAAATCGCCTCCCCAGAAAATGCCCTCTGCCACTTCTGCTCCGCCACTGATCAGATCCGGGCGCTGGTGAATAAAGTGTAAGGTTTCTTTCTGCACCGGGCCACCCTCATGTACCGGGAAACGGATGCCTTCGGCAAGTTCAACCAGATCGCCCAGTTCGGGCTCGATGGACTTGTTCAAAACAAAACCGAAACTGCCTTCCTTCTCCTGGTATTCGCACAAAAGGATAACCGTGCGGATAAAGTTGGGGTCCTTTAAGAAAGGGTCGGAAATCAATAATATACCGGTTGCCAGATCAGCCATATTGAAAAGATAAGCCAAAGAATTTATTTTTAAAAAGCCTGTTTTAGGGCCTCTCGTTAAAATCCTGATAAAGATGGCACCCCAAATGGCGCATTTGGTAGTTCCCGTTATATTTGTGACAATGAAGAGAACTTTCCCCGTCATTATCATACTGATTTCCATCTCACTGTTTGGCCTGATCATTCTCCAGGTCTCATGGTTGCAAAACCTGTTGGAGGTAACCAAGAACCAGTTCGATAATAATCTGCTGGAAGTGGGAACGAATGTGAGTAAGGACCTGAGTAAAAGTGTTTATACAGGACAGTTGCTCCGTTTACCCAGACGCGGTGGTTTAACCTTTAGTTCCGATTTTCATTTACATGTATTGAAGCCGCCCACCGTAGAAGAAAAATTTTCGCCTGCGGAGATCAATAATAAGATCCGGAAAGAATTCGACAGGGTAAAGCTGCACAGCGTAAAGTTTGAGTTTGCGGTTACCAATACTACGGATGACTATGAAATGTATACCAATGAATTTGGTAAAGCCTTGTACGATACCGCCAATAACCGTCGTGCCTATATTGCCATCGTTCCTGAAAATAATGCAGAGATAGAAGGGGCTTCTTCCTTTGAACACCTCATTATTGTGGTGCCGGATTTTAAGAAACAGATCTGGGCCTCCTTACGGTGGGTGATCTTTGGGGCGATCGCTTTTATGCTTGTGATCATTGCTGCTTTCTATGTTACCGTAAAATCCTTGTTGAACCAGAAAAAATTGAGTGAGATCAAGAGTGATTTTATCAATAATATGACACACGAGTTTAAAACACCGCTGGCAACTATTTCACTCGCGGTGGATGCATTGCGGAATGAAAAAGTGCAGGCAGATAAAGAGAAGACAAAATATTTCAGCAATATCATTAAGGAAGAGAATGTGCGGATGAATAAACATGTAGAAACCATTCTGCAGGCTGCTTTGATGGAAAAACAGGAACTCCAACTGAATCTTGTGCCGATACATGTACACGATTTTATTCAATACACACTGGATAATTATCGGTTACAATTACAGGAAAGACAGGGTGAGGTTGAGTTGTTACTGAATGCCAAGAACGACCTCATCAACGCAGATGAAGTGCATTTCTCAAACTTATTGTCGAACCTGATCGATAATGCGATCAAATATTCCAATGATAAGATCCATATCATTATTTCCACCCACAGTACAAAGAATCATCTGGTGATCCGGGTAGAAGACAATGGAATAGGAATGAGTAAGGAAACTGTTAAACGCATCTTCGAAAAATTCTACCGGGCACATACCGGTAACCTGCATAATGTAAAAGGGTTTGGTTTAGGAATGAGCTATGTGAAAACCGTGATTGATGCTCACAAAGGAAAGATCAAAGTAGACAGTACTTTAGGAAAAGGATCTGTGTTCACCATGGAACTCCCGCTTTCACAGGAAATTGCTGGATGATTAAAACTACTATTGCGCCTTAGCGCCTTTGCATGGAAATTCTCCCGCAAAGTTGCTAAGGCACAGTTTTTATAGCCATAGCAAACACCCATCCCCATAACTCAGAAAACGGAAATCGTTCGCTAAAGCATAGTTGTATATTTTTCTCCAATTTTCTCCGGTAATAGCTGCAACCAGCAACAATAAAGTGGATTGTGGCTGATGAATATTCGTGATCAGTCCTTTAATGATCCTGAATGTATATCCCGGTGCAATAATGATCTGTGTTTTGGTGATCAGTCTTTCCAAACCCTGTTGCTGTAACCAGTTGGAAAGAGAATGCAAGGCTTTGATAGCCGTTATTCCGGATGCATTCAATTCGTATGGGTCCCATTGAGAAACTGATAACTCATCTGGCCGGATAGAAGGATTCAATACCGTCTTTACTCCCAGCCAATATAAACTCTCCACTGTTCGTAATGAGGTTGTGCCTACAGTGATTATATTCTGAGAAAGAGGTTGTTGGAGGGTATCAATAAAGGATCTGCTAACATCAATAAATTCAGCATGCATCTCATGTTCGTTCATGGTGGCAGACTTAACCGGTTTGAAAGTGCCCGCACCAACATGCAGGGTTACAAAAACATGTTGAATATTTTTCAGCTTCAGTTTTTCAAAAAGAGAATCGGTAAAATGTAAACCGGCAGTAGGCGCAGCTACAGAGCCATCGTGTTTGGCATATATAGTTTGATATCTTTCTGTATCATCCGCTTCAGGTGCGCGATTAAGATAGGGGGGCAGTGGTATCATCCCTGCAATATGTAGTACCTCGGCAAAACTCAGCTGAGGTGTATTCCAGCTTAGTTCAATAATATACGAATCAGCAAGCTGTTCAATCTTGGTAGCCGTTAATACAACTTCATCTGAATCGGATTTCTTAATACGCGCAATCAGCGATCCTTCCTTCCATTTCTTAGCCCCACCCACTAAACATTTCCACCACACTTTTCCTTTTTGCAACATGGCCGTTGTAATATCCGGGTATTGCTTATGTGGTTCCAGGCAAAAGATCTCGATCTTGCCGCCATTTGGTTTCTCAAACAATAATCTCGCTTCTACAACTTTTGTGTTATTGAATATCAGCAATGAATCGGCGGGTAAATGATCAGTAAGATCTGCGTATGTACTTTCTGTAATATTTTGATCCTTCCAGATCAATAATTTGCTCTCGTCCCTTTTTGCCAAAGGATATTTGGCAATACGCGCTTCTGTTAACTCGTATGTAAAATCGTTAATGGAAAGTTCTTTGGGATGCATGAGCGTTTGTGTTATCAACGGCTCTGCAAAACTAAACATTTACTCTCTGCGAAAACGCTGCTTCTCTGCGTCTATGCGGTGAAGAAAATATTTCTGAATAAAGTGAAGTGTACATTGATTCCCTTTATTAATCTCAGATACGGGGAGGTGCAGAAATAGCCGCAGAGTCATCTCTTATCTTTACGTAATACTATCTTTAACCCGCTCCATAATTCACTCACCGCACAAACTTTCACATCCACCCAGCCGGCAGGTAATACAATTTCACGAATGGTATCTTCTGTGATATCCGTGGGCATTTTAGCCGCCTTCTTATACCAGGAGATCCAGAAAATAGCATCCGGCGGGAGCTTTTTGATCAGATGCAGAAAGGTTTTCTCCAGTTCAGCCCTTTTTACGGCAAAAACATGCACAAACTCAGCGGGGCCTGATTTGACAACCTGTTTTTGAATATCCGTTTCCAGCCATTCGAAATAATCAGCAGGAGGGTTAATCAGCAAAACTTTCATTTCGGGTTTGATACCCAGTTTTTTCACCAAAGGGGTGCCTGAATAACCTGAACTGGCCATCTTATTGATTTTTAGTCTTTTAAGTTCAGTAAAATCTCTTGAATTCACATTTTGAAGGCCTCAATTCACCTGTTATCCACAGGAATTCACAGATAATAACCCCTTTTTACTTCAAAATCGCTTCAAATCCTTTGCTGTATTGCATTACAGGTCAGCCAATTGTGTGGATAAATAGAAATACACTAATTCGGGTTTAAAAGTGGGAAAAAGTGTTATTTTGTGTCAACAAGTGGTAATCTTGAAAATATTTATACCCAAATGAACGGTTTTCACGGAGAATATGAGGCTACGGTAGATGCGAAAGGTCGCTTCCTGATTCCGGGCGGACTGAAAAAACAGTTGCCTGAAGGGGAGGGTCGTTTCATACTCAGCCGTGGTTTTGAAAAATGTCTCACGTTGTATCCGATCAAAAGTTGGGAACTAATTATTGCAAAGATCAGCCAGTTGAATGATTTCGACCCCAAGGTACGTCAATTTCGCCGCCAGTTTTTGGGCGGGGCAACAGAAATAGAGCTGGATTCTGCCGGCCGTATGTTGCTTCCCCAGACATTGAAAGAATTTGCCGGGTTAGGAAAGGACATAGTTCTTGCCGCCGCACTGGACCGTTTCGAGATCTGGGATGCTAGTAAGTACAAACAGCTCTTTGAGGATTTTTCACCCGAGGCTTTCAGCAGCCTGGCGGAAGAAGTGATGACAGGTAAGGAAAACAAGGAAAAGGAATGAGGATTTAAAAACAAAACATGTGATGAAGGAAACTCCAGACTCCAAACTCCAAACTCCAAACAATGATTATCACATCCCCGTCCTCTATCATGAAACCTTAACCGGTCTTGCTATCAAACCAGATGGTGTATATGTGGATTGCACATTTGGCGGAGGCGGACATAGTAAAGGAATTCTTGAACAGTTAGGCGCTGAAGGAAAACTCATTGCATTTGATCAGGATGCTGATGCACAACAAAATTTACCCGAAGATGGGCGTGTAATTTTTGTAGCACAGAATTTCCGTCATCTGCAGCGCATGCTTCGCTTGCACAAAATAACTGAGGTAGATGGTATCCTTGCCGATCTGGGCGTAAGCAGTCACCAGTTCGATGAAGGCGATCGTGGCTTCTCAATCCGTTTCTCCGGTCCATTGGATATGCGGATGGACAGAAGACAGGGATCGACCGCTTCCGATATCATAAGAAGTTATTCTGAGCAACAGTTGCACAAATTATTTGAGCAGTATGGAGAAGTAACGAACTCTATTACGCTGGCTAAACATATTGTGCACCAACGAAAGCATCTGCAGTTTGAAACGATAGAACAGTTCAAAGCAATGATAAGCCCCGTGGTGAAAGGAAATCCTAACAAGTACTTAGCCCAGGTATTCCAGGCTTTGCGGATCGAGGTGAATGACGAAATGGGTGCTTTGAAAGATATGCTGCAGCAGGTTCCTGCTGTGCTGAAACCAGGTGGCCGTGTTGCCATCATCACCTTCCATTCCATAGAAGACAGGGTAGTGAAGAATTTCTTCCGCCAGGGCAGTTTCGACGAAACTCCTGATCACCCCTTTATGTCTGTAGTGAAAGAAGAAGTGTTCATGATCATAACAAAGAAACCGATAACAGCCACGCAGGAAGAGATGAAGCGGAATACAAGAAGCAGAAGCGCAAAACTGAGAGTGGCAGAGAGAATGTAGTTGGTTTACTGGTTTACTGGTTTATTAGTGAGTAACTGAATATACCAGTAAACCAATAAACCGGTAAACCAATAAACCAACAATGGCCGAACAAGCACCCGATAAACCCAATAAGAACCCGCTGAAAGGATTATTCAACTATCAGTGGATCGTTAAGAACATACCGTTCTTTTTGTTTTTATCGGCATTGACGGTTTTATACATCGCAAACGGACACAGGGCAGATAAAACGATACGCAAGATCAACAGCACAACCAACGACCTGAAAGAATTGCAGTTTGAATACAAAACACTGAAAAGCGAAGTGATGTTTAAAAGTGAAGAACGGCAGATCGTAAATGCAACAGAACCATTGGGATTGAAAGTAAGCAAGGAAACACCACAGAGACTGAAGTCAGTTAGTAATTAGTAGTTGATAATTAGCAATAATGAAAGCAACTAATAACTGATCAAACAAGCAAAGGAATTACTAATTACTAACAATTAATTACTAATTAAAAATTGGATGTAAAACGCGACATATTATGGAGAGTCTACCTCAGTTATATACTGGTGGTTCTCGCTTGTGTGGCTATTTTTTCAAAAGCAGTTTTTATACAACAGGTGCAGGGCACCCATTGGAGAAGCATGAGTGATAGTCTTCATCAGAAACTGGATGAGATAGAAGCTGAAAGAGGAACGATCTATAGCGAAGATGGTCAGATGTTGAGCACCAGTATTCCTCAGTTTGATATTTATCTCGATTTCAGAGTGGCTGCCTTGCATGAGAAGAACGGCATCCGTTTTCGTGAGAATGTAGATTCTTTAAGTGAGGCGCTGGCCGGTTTATTTAAAGACCAGTCTGCCGGCGAGTATAAAATAATGTTGCAGAAAGCCTATGATGATGAGGATGGCTATTTCTTATTAAAGAAGAAAATTTCATTCAGGGAATACGAGGAACTGAGAAAGTTCCCGCTTTTCAGGATGGGGCGTTATAAGAGTGGAATGATCGCACAGGAGAAAACGATCCGTTTAAATCCCTACCAGATGCTGGCTTTCAGAACGATCGGTTTGGCACGTGATTCCAATAAAGTTGGATTGGAGATGACGTATGATAGTTTATTAAAAGGAAGGAACGGAAAACAATTGGTAAGAACGATTGCCGGTGGAGTAAGTGTTCCGGTAGATGATACCTGGGAGATTGAGCCTGAGACCGGAAAAGATATTGTAAGTACAATAGACGTTTTTATACAGGATGTGGCAGAGAATGCATTGATGAAGATGATGGTAAAGAATGAAGCAGAACATGGCTGTGCTATCGTAATGGAAACAAAAACCGGCAAAATCAAAGCGATTGCTAATCTGGGAAGAAGAAATAACGGAAGTTATTTCGAAGACTTTAATTATGCAATAAACCCTTCAGAACCTGGATCAACTTTTAAACTCGCCACATTGATGGCTTTACTGGAAGACAAAAAAGTAAAGCTTTCTGATATGGTTAATCTGGAAGGTGGAACCTGGCGAATCAATGGTCAGACAGTTTACGATGCAGAACAACATGGCATGTATGATGCAACGATCAAACAGGCTTTTGAGCATAGCTCGAATGTGGGCATGGCTAAGCTGGCCTGGAATTATTATGGTAATGAGCCTAATATTTTCCTTAAGCACCTTTCCAAAATGCGCATGGATTCCCTTACTGGCATTGATCTAACGGGTGAAAGGAATTCTGTCATCTTCCGTCCCGGCAATAAATTATGGGGACCGACAACTTTGCCATGGATGGCCTTCGGTTATAATCTGGCGGTAACGCCTATGCAAACGATAACACTATATAATGCAGTGGCTAATAATGGGAGAATGATGCGTCCTTATCTGGTAAGTGCCGTAAAAGATGAAGGAGTATTGATCCGTGAGTTTCAGCCAAAAGCCATTGATGAAAAGATCTGCAGCGACCAAACACTTCAGATGCTCAGAGAATGTCTGGAAGGTGTTTGTATCCAGGGTACCGGTGCGAAATTATTTAAAAACAACCCTTATCGTGTTTCGGGGAAAACCGGAACTGCACTGGTTGCCAATGGTAAACAGGGGTATGCAGATAAGATTTATCAATCATCATTTGCAGGATTTTTTCCTTCAGAAAACCCGCAGTATACATGCATCGTTGTGATCAAGAACAAACCGCATGCAGTGATGCATTTTGGAGCAGATGTGGCGGGCCCGGTGTTCAAAGAGATAGCAGACCGTTTATTCAGCACATATATCAAGCAGACCATGGTGGCAGGCACACAGCAGAAAAGAATCGATAGTTCTGCCTTCAGCTTTGCAGGAATGAAACAGGATATGGCCTTGGTTAGTGCGAAACTGAAAATGACCTACGCCGATTCGTCTTTACGAACAGACCAGTGGATTGATATGAATGGGAAAAATGCTTCGGTAATCCTAAGTAAAAAAACATTCGATGAACACCTGATGCCGCAATTGAAAGGCATGGGTTTGAAAGATGTGATCTACCTGTGTGAAAATTTTGGGTTGAAAGTGAATGCAAAAGGAAGAGGAAAAGTGGCTGCCCAGTCTATTATACCGGGTCAGCCGATAGCAAGAGGACAGTTGATTAATGTTGAATTGAATTAATAAGAAGCAATAATTATAAATCGTTCAAACCACTTTCAGTGGTTCCGACCGAAGAAATACGATGGCAAAACTACAAGACATATTATACAAAGTACACCTGAAACAGGTGCAGGGTTCTACGTCTGTTGATGTGACCGGTATTGAGATAGACTCGCGTAATGTGAGACAGGGCTTTGTATTTGTGGCTATTCGTGGTGAGCAGTCGGATGGACACCATTTCATTGATAAAGCGATTGGCCTGGGTGCTGTGGCCATTGTTTGTGAAAAAATGCCTTCCACATATATGGATGGCATTACCTATCTGGAAGTGAACAATACACATGAAGCGGTTGCTAATATGGCACATCAGTTTTATGGAGAGCCCTCCACGAAATTCAAACTGGTAGGTGTTACCGGCACAAATGGTAAGACAACTATTGCCACTGTACTGTTCAAATTATTCTCACACCTGGGATATAAATGCGGCCTGGTTAGTACCGTACAGAATCAAATCGCAGATAAGATCATACCTGCCACACATACTACCCCTGATGCCGTTCGTTTGAATGCATTACTTAAGCAAATGGCGGATGAGGGTTGTGATTATGTATTTATGGAATGTAGCAGTCATGCAATTCATCAACAACGGATTACAGGACTTGTATTTGCAGGTGCATTGTTCAGCAATATCACCCATGATCATCTCGATTATCATAAAACATTCGATGAATACATCCGCGTAAAGAAAAGTTTCTTCGATCAACTTCCATCATCTGCTTTTGCTATTTCCAATGCAGATGACAAACGTGGAGAAGTGATGTTGCAAAATACACATGCAAAAAAATATCTGTACAGTTTAAAAACCGTTGCCGCATTTAAAGGGAAGATACTGGAGAATGCATTGACCGGGTTGGTGATGACAGTGAATGATAAAGAAGTGCATTTCCGATTGATCGGTGAATTCAATGCATATAACCTGTTAGCTGTATATGGAGCGGCCGTTTGTTTAGGTGAAGAAAGTGAAACCGTACTTACTGCATTGAGTTTGCTGAGTGGAGCGGAGGGAAGATTTGACTATATGATCAGCGGTGGATTGATCATCGGTATTGTGGATTATGCTCATACCCCGGATGCATTGGAGAATGTGTTGATGACGATTAAAAAATTAAGAAAAGGACATGAACAGATCATTACAGTAGTGGGATGTGGTGGCGACAGGGATAAAACAAAACGCCCCATTATGGCACAGGCTGCCTGCGATCTGAGTGATAAAGTAATACTCACCAGCGATAACCCAAGAACGGAAGATCCTAAGCAGATATTGATCGATATGGAAACCGGACTTACAAGTTCAGCTAAAAGAAAATATATCTCAATCATAGACAGGAAAGAAGCGATCAAAACTGCCGTGAGTCTTGCAAACAAAGAAGACATTATTCTGGTAGCAGGAAAGGGGCATGAGAAATACCAGGATGTGAATGGTGTGAAACATGCTTTTGATGATAAAGAAGTGTTGAGGGAAATGTTTGAATTATTGGAAAAATAAAATAGATGACAGCTGAAAGTTGACAGATACCAGAGAACAGATCTGATATCTATCTTCTAACAACTAACAACTGAACCTATGCTATACTATTTATTTAACTGGCTAAACAAAGAATTTCATGTGCCCGGAACAGGTCTGTTCCAGTATCAAACCTTCCGTATTGCTATGGCAGTGATCCTGTCTTTGTTAATAGCTACGGTATATGGTAAGCGCATCATTTTATTGTTGAAGAAAAAACAGATCGGTGAAAGTGTACGCGATCTTGGACTGGAAGGACAGGCTCAAAAAAAAGGAACCCCTACCATGGGTGGTATCATCATACTATTAAGTATTCTGATTCCAACCTTATTGTTTGCTAATCTTGATAAAGTATATGTACGATTGATGGTGCTTTGCACCGTATGGCTGGGTGTAATTGGTTTTCTGGATGACTATTTTAAAATACGCGCAAGAAAAGCTGCGCAGGAAAAAGGGGAGGCTTATAAGAAGAAAGACAGTGATGGGTTGGCCGGTATCTCTAAGATCATAGGCCAGGTGGGCTTAGGCGTGATCATTGGTGTAACCTTATATTTCAGCAATGCAGTTACGGTAGAAAGGGAAGTGGTTACTACCGCACAGGCGCAATTACAGAAAGGTGAGAGGCTTGCAAAAGATACCAATACCGTTGTGCGTAAACTAAATGGTATTGAGAAACGATTTGTGAAAGTGAAAACACCGATCACTACGATTCCTTTTGTAAAAAATCATCAGTTCAATTACAGTAAACTGATCAGCTGGATGGGCCCGGGTGCTGAGAAATACACTTGGATCGTGTACATACTGGTAGTGATATTTATTGTTACAGCAGTTTCAAACGGAGCCAATTTAACCGATGGACTGGATGGTTTGGCTGCGGGGGTAAGTGCAATTATTGGGGCAGGTATTGGAGTATTCGTATATGTAAGTGGTAACTATATCCTGGCCGACTATTTTGATGTGATGTATATACCCAATCTGGGTGAACTATCCATTTTTGTAGGAGCGTTTGTGGGAGGTTGTATCGGATTTCTATGGTATAATGCCTATCCGGCACAGGTGTTTATGGGTGATACCGGCAGCCTTGCTTTAGGAGGTATCATTGCATCTCTCGCCTTCATTGTACGAAAAGAACTATTGGTGCCAATCTTCTGCCTTGTCTTTTTTATCGAAAGCCTGAGTGTGATCATACAAGTGTCGTATTTCAAATACACAAAGAAAAAATTCGGTGAAGGAAGAAGGGTGTTCTTGATGAGCCCGCTTCACCATCATTATCAGAAAAAAGGGTTTCACGAAAATAAAATAGCGATCAGATTCTGGATCCTCACAATTATATGTGTGGTGATGTCGATCGTAACGTTGAAGATCAGGTAAAACCGTAAGTCGTGAATCGTCAGTCGTGTATGTAATATAGTCTAC
>CANGOX010000051.1 GCA_947455605.1 Chitinophagaceae bacterium | reverse complement strand
TGATCCTTATCTTTTCAAAAGCATTCATTACATCCGTTAAGAAAACCGTATGCCCCAGATAATTAATTTACAAGAGCATAAAGACCCACGAGGAGTTTTATATGTGGTTGAAAAGTTGCTTCCTTTTACTATTAACCGGTTTTACTTTATAAGGGATGTGCCCTCTGATATTGTGCGTGGTGGGCATAAACATAAGAAAACCTGGCAGGCAGCCATCTGTGTTTCGGGTAGTTGTACTTTCACAGTGCTGGTAGATGGGGTAGATATTGATTATGTGCTGAACAATCCGTCTATCTGTTTAATTATCAGACCGGAAGATTGGCACGAGATGAAAAATTTCTCTTCAGATGCCGTCTTGCTGGTAATGGCTTCAGAATTTTATGATAAAAATGATTACATAGATTCTAAATTTGAAGGGTAATGATTGAATACGAATCTTTAGGAGGTGTTAATGAGCCCTATTTTCAGGAGTATGAGACCTTTTTTGCATCTTTTATAAGAAAAGGCTGGTATATACTTGGAGATGAGGTGAAAAATTTTGAGGAAGAATTTACCGGATATTGCGGCGCCAAACATTGCGTAGGTGTGGCAAATGGGCTTGACGCATTAACGATCTCCCTTAAATCTCTTGATCTCCCGGAGGGTAGCGAAGTGATAGTACCTTCTAATACCTATATAGCTACCGTATTAAGTGTTTTACAGGCAGGATTAAAACCTGTGCTGGTTGAGCCTCGTTTAGACAACTATAATCTGGATCCTTCACTTATTAAGGCTGCCGTTACCAGCAAAACAAAGGTTATTCTGGTGGTGCATCTATACGGAAAGATGACAGACATGGAAGAGGTAATGCGTATTGCAGAAGAACATGGGCTTTTTGTTATAGAAGATTGTGCGCAATCACATGGCGCAATGCTTAACGGGAAAAAAGCAGGCACCTTCGGGCATTTATCTGCATTCAGTTTTTACCCTACTAAAACACTGGGCGCTTTGGGAGATGCAGGTGCGATTGTTACCAATGACAGTGAACTGACAGGTAAAATAAAAGCTCTTAGGAATTATGGCTCTGAAAAAAAATATTACAATAAATATATAGGCTATAATTCCCGGTTAGATGAATTGCAGGCCGGGTTGTTACGCATAAAACTGAAACATCTGGATGCCTTCAACGGCTATAAGAATAAGTTGGCAACCATCTATTTCGAAAATATCTGTTCTCCATTAATAACACTTCCTGTAAAGGAGCCCGGTAAATATGATGTGTTTCATATCTTCAATATCCGTTGTAAAAAAAGGGATTCCTTAAAACAATATCTTCAGGAAAATGGGATAAAGACAGAGATTCATTACCCGGTACCACCACATCAACAGGAAGGGTACCGACATATTTTCGCAGGTAATTATCCAGTATCTGAAGAAATTCATAACACAACATTAAGTCTGCCGATATCAGTAATTCATACAGAAGCCGATATTATTAGTGTTTGTAAGACAATCAATAACTTTTCCTGAGTTTTACTATTAACTAAAATAATTGGTCATGCCTTCTTTTGATTCAAAATTGATATCAGTCATTACAATTGTTTACAATAATGTTCAATCAGTTGAAAAAACGATTCTCAGTGTTATAAAGAACAAAACAGACTTTATTGAGTACATAGTGATCGATGGAGGATCTATGGATGGCACATTGGATATCCTTCAGAAATACAGATCTTATATCGATGTGATGGTATCAGAGAAAGATAATGGCATTTCCGATGCATTTAATAAGGGAATCGTAAGGGCAACAGGTAAATGGTTATTGTTTCTGAATTCGGGTGACATATTCACTGATACCATAGTAATTGGGAAGGTTTATGACACACTTAAGAAAAATAATGGCAAAATGGTGTGTTTTTACAATGTAATGTTGAGCAATGGAGCACATACCATGCCTACACAGTCAATGATTGATCAGGGAAAAGATATGATTGTAGCGCTTGCAGAAATACCACACCAGGGTGCTTTTATACAAAAAGCGGCCTTTGAAAAATACGGACTTTTTAATACTTTCTTTTCTTTAAGAATGGATTATGAATTTTTTGCAAGAATGAGGGCTGAAACAGATACAATGGAACATATTAATGAAGTTCTTGCAATATATGAATTTGGTGGACGATCTAACCAAAGGTCTAATTTTGAACTTTTTCTGCAGGAGACCATCAGTATAAAACTCAAGTATAGAATGAAATTGACTTTGGGTGAGCTGGCAAGATTTTTTTATCTGACTCTCAGGCGTTTTCTTATGGGCGCCAATTAGCCTATTACATCATATTTATCTTTTTCTGATAACTTTTCAGATAAATGTTTTGACGGTAACATTCTCACATTTTACTTGTAGTAACGATCTTCAGAAAGAACATGTCTAATTCCGTGCTGGTAAAATATTTTCTTCGGGCGCTCTTGCTTTTTAGAAGATTTCTGCTTCTCACTTTCACAAAAAAAACAGCTATTAATCAATCGGAGAATTCTTCCCTTCCATATTCATTGGTTTACCTCTGCCACGAAAAGGATATTGATGTACTCGAAAGATCAATTAAAATCACGCCAGGTAATATTGCTGGTGATTTGAACAGAATCATTCTTATATATCCGTCTGCGCAAAAAGAAAATTTCCGAAATAGATTTTCCTGGCTTTCTTATGACGAGTTTACCGACGAAGCACTATTTTCGAAATTTTTGTCTCCGGGTACGATGTCATTATTAGATACAGTTAAGAGACAGGGATGGATTAAGCAGCAACTATTGAAGTTTTTAGCGGCCTATATTGTACCAACGCAAAAATATCTTGTTGTTGATGCAGACACAGTAGTGATTGACCGTATGGAATTTGAAAAGAACGGAAAACCCGTTTTCTATTTTAGTGATGAACTTGAATTCTCTTACAGAAGGTATATAAAAAGATTGTTGGGACATTGCAGTTATTCAACACTTTCCTTTGTGTCGCATATTTGCCTGTTTGATAAAAAACAGGTTATGTATATGATGGATTATATAGCACATAAAAGATTTACCCCTGTATCAGAAATGGAAGATTCTCAGGATAAAGCTGTTATGGCTATGCTATCGGCGTTAGACTTTGATAACGATAGTATACTGTCTGAATACGAATTATACAAGTATTTCGTAACGGAAGTTGCCAGGGAAAAAATTGTTATTCGATACTGGCGAAATAAGGCGCTTAATCTGCTTACATGGAATGGGGAACTGGATTCATATAAACAGTTATATTACTCAGTATCCTTCCATGATTACTACAGGAAGTAAGCTATTGTATATAGAATAAATGAGTTAATCATAGTAAGGCAAATTGTGGGCTGATTTTCAGATGAATAAGGATAATTGTAAGATTGGAATATTTGTGATGTCGTGTGATAGGACATCTGATGTGGCTAAACACTTCATCAGTGCCTTTTATAAATATTGGCCCGACTGCCCATTTCCAATTTATTTTGGAATCAATGAGATAAAAGCGCATTTACAAAGGCCGGGTATTTTCCACTTGTCAGTTCCTTCCTCCGGCTGGAAAGAAGAATCCCTTCTTCAGCTTCAGCTGATACGCCAGGCAGAACCAGGTATTACACACTTGCTGGTTTTTCTTGATGATTTTATTTTTAACAGAAAGGTAGATACTAATTCCTTAATAGCAATTGCGGAAGACATCACAAAAAAACAACCTGATTACCTGCGGTTGAAAAGGCTTGAAGAAAGCTGGCTTGGCTTGTTGAGACAATATGTACTTCCGGGTACCAGGTTCGGAACAGAATCCTGTTTTGAAATACGTAAATCACATCCTTATTATTCTTCATTGCAGGTGGCATTTTGGAAGATCGATCATCTGGAAGATTTTATAAACAGGGCAGGTAATATATGGACTTTTGAGCATTTGCAGAACGTTTCAAAACCTCATTTCTCAGTTCGGAATACCTTTTTTCATTACCGTCACGTAGTTGAAAAAGGCGCATGGGAAACCGGTGCAGCCCGATATTGTCGTAAACATGTGGGTTGGTTTGAACCCGGTAATCGAAAGATGAATAGCAGCTCAGTTGCTGCAACTTGCAGGTTTTATGGAAGGAAATTGATCTTTTTTCTTCTTGGATATTCTGTTTTGGAATTTAGAAAATGGATAAAGAAACAAAGTTAATTTAAAGTGATCTCTAAAATTTCTTTCAAATGAAAGTACACGAGCTTAATCAAATGACAAAAGGATGGTTCATTGGTTCCTTTAACCCTACCTGTTTTGAAACAAATGATTTCGAATGTGCTGTCAAAAAATATAAAGCAGGCGACAAAGAAAATCGTCATCTGCATAAAATAGCAACCGAGTATACGGTTATCGTAGCAGGTTCGGTAAAAATGAATGACATTAGGTATGACGAAGGTTGTATTATTGAAATTGCACCAGGAGAATCTACCGATTTTGAAGCCTTAACGGATGTAGTAAGTTTTGTAGTAAAAGTTCCCTGTGTGGCCGGGGACAAATACGATTGTTAAATTGATTTTATATGTTGAATATTGTTATTCCAATGGCCGGATATGGAAGCCGGTTTGCTAAAGCGGGGTATGTGCTGCCTAAACCATTGATACCGGTAAAAGGGGTTCCTATGATACAGGCTGTTTTAGAAAATTTAAAGCCTTCCGTTGAACATAGGTTTATCCTTATTTGCCAGAAGGAACATCTTGTAAAACACCCTTTACGGGAATTGATTCATTCGGTTTCTCCAGGTGCAGAAGTCATCGGTATAGACGGAGTAACAGAGGGAGCTGCCTGCACTGTCTTATTGGCAAAGGAATTGATCAATACAGATGAGCCGATGATGATAGCTAATTGCGATCAATATGTAGATATTTCATTGGATACATATCTGGAGGGTATGAGCAAAGGGGGTTACGATGGATATATTATGACCATGACAGCAGACGATCCTAAATGGTCATTTATAAAATTTGATGAACAGGGCCTTGTGAGCACTGTAGTGGAAAAGCAGGTTATTTCGGATGAGGCTACCGTAGGGATCTACAACTATGCAAAGGGAAGTGATTTTGTAAAAGCTGCTGAAGAAATGATTGCAGCCAATGATCGGGTAAATGGCGAATTTTATGTTGCACCTGTGTATAATTATTTATATGCAAAAGGCTGCAGGATCGGATATATGAATATTGGCTCTGAGCGGAATGGAATGTATGGACTGGGCATCCCGGAAGACCTTGTGTATTTTAATGAAAATGTGAATTTGCGATAAATTGGATATTTCAGTTGTTATAACCACATTTAATAGAGCAGGTCTTGTTAGCAGATCAATTGAATCGGTTATCAATTGCTTCAGTAGTACCCGGGCTGACTATGAGATTATTTTGGTTGACGATTTTTCAACTG
The DNA here is from genome assembly GCA_947455605.1 of Chitinophagaceae bacterium. GTDB lineage: Bacteria > Bacteroidota > Bacteroidia > Chitinophagales > Chitinophagaceae > Sediminibacterium. The sequence goes on along the minus strand of CANGOX010000051.1, from coordinate 17,666 downwards.
ATAATACGGTTGAATCTATTCGTCATCGGTTTTCCAACGAGATAGGGGGAAACCTTTTATCTGTAGTTACAAACATACAGAACAGGGGGGTTACCTATTCAAAAAATGCAGGATATCGCATAGCCAAAGGAAAATGGGTCATTTTTCTCGACTCGGATGACGAGATGATCGCAGGGGCGGGGCCTGCTGTATTTGCTGCATGTAATAAGTACACAAAAAACCCGATTATTTTTTTTCGATGTATAGATGAATCCGGGAACACGGTTGGGGAAATTTTTCCAAATGACAGGTTGATTGATCTCAAACTTTACCTTCATAAAACTTCATTCGGAGAAGCGTTAACGGCTGTAAATAAAGTACAGATTGGGCATGATCCTTATATCGCTGAATTAAGAGGATATGAAGGGCTCGGCTGTACACGCATGATACATGAAAAAGGAGATGCGGTATTGTCTGTTGTTATGGCAAGAAGGTACTACCGGTCCGGAAACGACAGGCTATCTTCTTCGGCAGGATTCATAAAGCGAATGCCACTGTTGGCAAAAGGGAATTTTTTAATGCTACATGAATTTGGTACGGATATGGGTCTGAAATTGAGAATGGACTATTTCGTTAAGGCTGTTATTTATGCTTTAACAGGGGCTGTTGCAAAATTGTTTTTTAAAAAGTAGGAAATGGTTTTTTATAATATACATATTGATGATTTTCTGGCTGAACCGCTTCATTTCAAAATCTTGAAACGACGCCCACTGCGTAAGTACGGATTTCTGATTGAAGAATATATCCGAAGGAATGGGAAATTGGTGATACTGGCAGATTCATCCGTAATACCTGATGGGGTTTTCTTTCTTTTTCCGGGTTTCATCAGAAAAATCTGGTTGAAAATAGAAATGGGTTACTGGACAAAAAGAAACAACTTGCAGGGAAAGGTTGAGATTCATTATACAACAGCTAAGCTGAACAGGTCTGAGCCACTATTCTTTTTTGCTTATAAAACGACTATCGGGTCTTTCGGAAAAAGGATTGGTAATATTGAATATTTCGAATCCAAAGTAGTACACCTGAGCCACTATTTTGTGGCAACATCCCTGAAGTCTGCTAATTTAAAAAAACTTTCCAATCTCTGGCTGGCAGGGGATACGGATATCAGCGCTAACAGTTATTTTACCCATTTTTTTAACTGGTATCAAAAACCGATACTGCTTTTATATTTTACTATAGCGCCCCGTTTCAGCGCAATCAAACCAGTGAGTGAACGTGCCAACGAATGCGTAGCTACCGGTACTTTTCATAATCTGAAGGAAGAACGACCTGGTTGGAAGTATGAAGATTTTATTAATTTTTTTGGCAGCACAACTTACCACCCTGTGCGGAAAAAAATATTTGAAAACAAGGAAAAATGGGCAGAATGGATAAACGCTAACGTGTCTTTTTACAGAGCGGGTAGTAATGGCGGGGTCCTTAAATTCCTCAATCACTTCTTTGTTTCCCAAAAAAAGTATTTCAGCATTGACATTGTACAGCTCTATAATAATTATAAGTATGCAGTGGTTGGTGAAGAATTGTCTGGATTCCCTGCTCTGGGTGCGTTTGAGGCAATCGCTTGTGGTTGTGTATTATTTGCACAACCCGACTATTATAAGGGATTGCCGATCACTGAAGGCATTCATTATATACCCTATAATGGAGACCCTGCTGCCATTTGTGAAATACTAAGATCAGGAATATATGATGATAGCACTTTGGCTGAAATTTCAGAAAACGCTCGGAAAGTTGTAAGCCAACACTTCACTTCATCTGCTATAGTAGATTTATTTCAGGACCAAATGACAAAATTAATAGTAACAGCCAAACGTACCAATGAATAAAATATTTAAGATTGTTCTGGTACTCTTTTTTCTGTTTGATTATTACTTCGAGGTTTTTGGACGAATGCTCGACTATGTAGGTTTGCTGATGCTATTGATATACATGATGCACACTTATTCAATCAGGGCGCCCATCATGAGTTTTTATCGGGTTAAACCCTTTTTTCAGCTGAACGTTTTTTTCTGGATAGTCTTTGGTCTGGTAGGGATATTCAGAGGAGGGATCATAACAGTAGGTGCTTATTTAATTGGTGCTTTCCTGATATTTCCACTTTATTATTATTGGGGTCTTAAGTCTAGTGATGCGGTTAAGCGGATAACAAAATTCCTGATCGCATTGAACCTTTTCTTTTTCTTTGTTCAATATTTTATTTATAAGATCACGGGTGTTGTAATCAATTTCCATGCAATTCCCGGATTGATACAGCCAAGAACCTATAATGAAGGCCTTATTTTTTTTAGGGCTGCCGGTTTATACCAGGAGCCAAGCCAGTATGCCCTGGCTATGATCATGATTGTAACCTTATGGGCATTTATCAGTAGGAAACCGTTTGGTACACTCTGTCTTATTTGCCTTTTTTCTATCCTCCTTTCAGAATCGCTTTGGGGTATAGGTGCCATTGTTGTGTATGTTATGCTTTTTTCCAGATCAATGCTGTTTAAACTGGTATTTGTGGGAGGAGTCGTATCTCTCATTGCGATTATTATGTTAACCCCTTCCATTTCGGGAGGACTCATTTCTGCCGTTTCGATAGAGCGTATTGCCAATTTCCAGGACGATCCTTCGACATCTTTGCGATTAGGTGTAAATGCGAACAGTGAGTCTTCGTTTTCAATACTTAAAATTATCGGTTCGGGTCTTAGCACCAGTAGCTTTCAGGCTACCGGGGCAAACGGATTAAATTTTTATATTATCTCATTTGGGTATATAGGCTTTTTTATATGGATACTTAGTTTTTTCACAAGTCTTAAACGGAAGCCTCTTATTGTGTTTGTAACGGTAAGTTTTATTATGACTTCTTACCCGATCTTCACTTATCTCATTTGGTGGGCCTGGTTGGCATTGGTGTTTAGTAATTTGAATAATGATGAATTATGGAAATAATCAGTCACAGAGGATTCTGGAAAACCGCTCCGGAAAAAAATACAGAACAGGCGTTTAAACATTCTTTTGAAAATGGGTTTGGAACGGAAACGGATGTCCGCGACTGTATGGGCAAACTTGTGATTTCTCACGATATGCCCACCGGAACCGAAATGCTATTTGAAGATTTCCTGGATCTGACAGCGAAAGGCCGGTATTCTCTGGCACTAAATGTGAAATCCGATGGTTTGGCAGAATCCATGAGGAAAATACTCGATAAGAGTGGTTTTGTAAACTGGTTTGTTTTTGATATGTCCATACCAGACATGCGCCATCACCTTTCCATAAAGAATCCGGTATTTACCCGGGTAAGTGAAATTGAGCCTGATCCGGTCTTATATAATGAGGCATCGGGTATTTGGCTGGATGCATTTGAATCAATCTGGTACACATCCGAAATGATTGAAAACTGGCTCAGTGATGGGAAGCGGGTTTGTATGGTATCTCCGGAGCTGCATAAACGGGATCATTTGGAATTATGGGATATATTAAAAAGAGTTAATTTGCAGCGGAAAGACGGACTTATTCTTTGTACAGATATCCCCGATCAAGCAAAACAGTACTTCGAGATATGATAAAAGCGGTGATTTTTGATATGGATGGCGTTTTGATCGACGCAAAAGACTGGCATTACGAGGCTTTGAATAAAGCATTGGGGCTATTTGGATATGAAATCAGCCGGTATGAACATCTGACCATTTATGATGGGTTGCCTACTAAGAAGAAACTGGAAATGATGTCTGTTGTTTCTGGGTTGTCTTCGGGTCTTCACAGCTTCATTAACGAAATGAAGCAGCATTATACAATGGATATGATATATGCACAGTGTAAGCCAAGGTTTATACATGAGTATGCACTATCTAAATTAGATGCTGCTGGTTATAAATTAGCAGTGGCTTCCAATTCTGTGAGGCTAACCGTAGAAACTATGATGCAGAAATCAAGACTCGAGCAATACCTTGATCTGATGCTGTCGAATGAAGATGTGAAAAAAGCAAAACCTGACCCAGAGATCTATACAAAAGCAATCGGGCATTTTGGATTTCTTCCGGCCGAATGCCTTGTTGTAGAAGATAATGAAAACGGGATTCTTGCAGCAAAAGCATCCGGCGCTCATCTTTTAGAGGTAAAAGAAGTAACAGATGTTACCTATCAAAATATTATGAAAAGGATCAAAGAAATAGAGGAGGCTTAAACTATGAATATCCTTATACTCGCTGCTGGCGCAAGTAGCTATGAGCTGCATGATGGGGATTATCCTTTGTGCATGACAGAATTTAATGATATGCCGCTACTGGAGCATTTGGTTCGTTCCTGCAAGCCTATGCCCAGTCCTAAATTTATCTTCTCTTTGAACCAGAATGATATCAGACAATGGCATCTAGATAATATTGTGAAACTGATTGACCCGTCTGCGAGTCTGATACAGGTTCCCGAAAAAACAAGCGGGGCAGCCTGTACAGCTTTGTTGGGAATAAGCCATATTGATAATGATGATGAATTACTCATCATCAGCGCCAACCAGGTTGTGGATGCAGATCTTAAATCAATAACGGATGAATTCCGTGCTAAGAAATATGATGCTGCTACTATTATTTTCGATTCAATTCACCCACGTTATTCTTATGTTAGGCTTGATGAAAAAAATCAGGTGATTGAAGCAGCAGAAAAACTGCCGATCAGTAGATATGCTACTGCTGGTATTTATTGGTATGCAAAAGGAAGCGATTTTGTATGGGCGGCAAAGTCAATGATATCAAAAGATGCATCAGTGGATGGTAAATTTTATATCTGTCCCACTTTTAATGAAATGATCCTTAAACATGCAACTATCGGCGTGTTTCATATAGATCACAATAAGTACTTCCCTTTAAAAACAGAAAGACAGATCCAGCTTTTTGAAAACAAGATAGAGTCAGTTAAAAATAATTGAGAAATTGAAGGCTTGACTACTTCATTCAACCTTATTATATGAATTTGCAGGATATTAAGATCGGTGTTATTGGACTTGGTTACGTTGGATTGCCACTGGCAGTGTCTTTTGGAAAAAAGATCAAAACTGTCGGATTCGATATTAATAGTGCGCGAATTCAGGAATTAAGAAAGGGATACGATAGAACCCTGGAGATTTCCTCAGAAAAGCTTGGCACGGCAACTATGCTTACCTTTTCTGATCAATTAGCCGATTTAGGGTCTTCTAATTTTTATATCTGTACTGTTCCTACTCCGGTTGATGAGCATAACAGACCAGATCTGTCTCCAGTATATTCAGCATCGAGAACAATAGGAAAAGTGCTGAAAAAAGGAGATATCGTTGTATTTGAATCTACTGTATATCCGGGTGTAACTGAAGAAGAATGTGTGCCTATTTTAGAAAAGGAATCAGGCCTTATATTTAATATAGATTTTTATTGTGGCTATTCTCCGGAAAGGATTAATCCAGGTGATAAGGAACATACGTTTGAAAAAATACTCAAAGTTACTTCCGGGTCAACTCCGGAAGCGGCGAAACTGATCAATGAAGTATATGCTTCTGTGGTGATAGCAGGTACTTATATGGCACCTTCTATCAAGGTAGCGGAAGCGGCTAAAGTGATTGAGAACACACAAAGGGATATTAATATCGCTTTTATCAATGAACTGTCAAAGATATTTAACCTCATGGGTATTGATACAAATGAGGTATTGGCTGCCGCTTCAACGAAGTGGAATTTTCTGCCGTTTAGGCCGGGATTGGTTGGAGGGCATTGTATTGGCGTAGACCCTTATTACCTCTCTCACAAAGCACAGTCTCTGGGTTATCATCCCGAAATGATATTGGGAGGCCGGAGGCTTAACGACGGTATGGCTGAATATGTGGCGTCGGAAATTGTTAAAGGGATCATTCGGGCAGGGCATAATGTGAAAGATGGAAAAATACTGGTTCTTGGGGCTACTTTTAAAGAGAACTGCCCTGATATCCGTAACTCAAAAGTAATGGACCTGATTGCTGAATTACGTTCATACAACATTGCGGTAGACGTATATGATCCATGGGCGGATACACTTTCAGTAAAACATGAATATGGGTTTGATCTGATTGAAAAACCTGATATTATTAAAGAAGAGTATAAGGCCTTGGTGTTAGCTGTAGCGCATACCTCATTTAATGATTTCAACTGGGAAATAGTTCGGACGAAAATCCCATTTATATACGATCTCAAAGGATTTATTCCTAAACATCTTGTTGATAAACGACTGTAATTATGGAGGTTTTACTTACCGGGGGAGCCGGGTTTATTGGTAGTCATATTACCGATGCCCTTTTGGCTGATGATGCTGTGAAAAGAGTTGTTGTATTGGATAATCTGGCAACAGGGTTTAAGGCCAATATTTCACACCATCTGAACAATCCTAAGTTTGTTTTTATAGAAGGGGATATCCGGTCTTTTGAAACCTGCCGGGCTGCGGTTACAGGTTGTTCTGTGATCTGTCACCAGGCCGCATTAGGTTCTGTACCGCGCAGCATTAAAGACCCTCTCACCTCTAATGAAGTAAATGCAGGGGGGTTTTTAAATATATTACAGGCTGCAAGAGAAGAAGGGATCAATAAGGTCGTTTACGCCTCATCTTCATCGGTATATGGAGATTCGGCTGAACTGCCGAAGCATGAAGAACGAGTAGGCTTGCCCTTATCTCCGTATGCAGTTACTAAAAAAATAAACGAATTATATGCCGGTGTTTTTGCAAAACAGTTTGGCATGAATATTACCGGATTCAGATATTTCAATGTTTTCGGACCCAGGCAAACCCCTAATGGGCAATATGCGGCGGTTATTCCATTATTTGTTAAATCAGCCCTTACCAACCAGGCACCATTGATCAACGGTGATGGCTCAAATTCCCGCGACTTTACTTTTATCGAAAACGTAGTAAAAGCAAATATTGCAGCCATTAAGAAAGAGGTAAGTACGCCTTTTCATCATGTATATAACGTTGCCTGTGGGGAAGCTACCACCCTAAACCAGTTATGGAGCATTATCACCTCACTCACAGGTTCAAAACTGCTTCCTGTATATGGACCTGAACGCCCCGGTGATATACCACACTCTTTGGCCGATATCAGTGCCATAGAGAAGGGTCTTTCTTATAGCCACCTTGTTTCTATCCGGTCCGGTCTGGAAAGATCGATTGATTGGTATAAGGAAAACGTATAAGGGTACCGCTTACATTTTCCCTATTGGCATTGCTCACCCTCCCACTTTATTATTTGCTCTGCATAAATGAATTACTTCATTGCCCAGTAATCGGATTGGGCTATTTTTATATAGAGAAATTCTGTTCATTTGGTAGAAGATACTATCTCAAATTCGTTTGGAACTATCGTCTGATGACATTGAGAAGCCAGGTTGATTATTAAAACTGAAAACGGGTATTTATGTGTCGTATCTCTGGAATAATTGATTTTAAAGCTTCTTCTGACTATGATCTATATCGGATCGGACAAAACATGCGCGACCGAATGGCCTATGGTGGTCCTGATGATGCCGGTGAATTTTTCCATAATGAAGCAGACGCCAGGATCTATTTGGGGCATCGCAGGCTTTCTGTAATCGATACATCTACAGGCGGCCATCAGCCAATGTATTACAAAGACCTAGTGATTGTATTTAATGGGGAGATTTATAATTATGCTGAAATTAGCGATGACCTGAAAAAACAAGGTTACCAATTCAATTCCCACTCAGACACTGAAGTGATTCTGAAAGCGTTTGATTTATGGGGATATGATGCTGTTCAACGTTTTCGGGGAATGTTTGCTTTTGCGCTATGGAATACAAAGACACGGAAATTATTATTATGTAGAGACAGAGTGGGTGTGAAACCACTATATTGGTATTATATAGACAATGTGTTTTTATTTGGATCCGAGCTTAAGTCTATGAGAGAATTTCCTCATTTTGACACAGCAATTGATCAGGAGGCTGTTTCACTTTTTCTTCAAACAGGTTATATTAAAGCCCCCTATTCGATCTATAAAAATGCCCGAAAAATTGCACCGGGGGCTTTTCTGGAGATAGATGAAAATGGAGGTATACGGACATGGAATTATTGGAATGTAAAAAACATATCACTTTCAGATTCATATGATAATGATAAAGCTGTTCTGGAAGAAGCGGAAAAATTATTAACAGAAAGTGCTCAATACAGGATGGTGGCAGATGTTCCGGTAGGAATATTCCTGAGTGGCGGAATAGATTCTTCATTGGTTACAGCATTGCTGCAAAAAAAATCAGGCAGTTCACTTAAGACATTTACAATTGGTTTTGACGACAAACGTTTTGATGAATCAACCCATGCCAAAAATGTAGCTGCATTCCTTGGAACAGATCATTATGAACTTATCTGTACACAGGATGATTTTAAAAGAGTGATACCACTTCTGCCCGATATCTATGATGAGCCCTTTGGCGATAGCTCTGCTATTCCAACCTATCTTGTATCTGCTATGGCAAGAAAACAAGTTACGGTAGCGTTATCGGCTGATGGCGGTGATGAGGTTTTTTCAGGGTACCTGAAATATAAATCTGTAAGTGAACACTATAACAAAATTAGATATCTGCCATTGGCAATCAGAGAAAAGATTGCAGGAGGATTGGGAAAGATCGATCTTAAAAAACTGGAGAACAGGGCTTCATCTTTAGGTATTAAGTACGATTTCAAAGGATTGGAATGGCGGCTTCCCAAATTTCGAAATGCCCTTTCTGCCAGAGACAAACTTCATTTTTTCGAACTTGCTTCCTCCTATATTTCTCATAGTGATCTTGAAAAGCTACATCATTTACCTGTCAAAAGAATATTTGAGGGCCCTCTGGCACCGGGTAAAGAGAATTATTTATATGCCACCCTTGGAAAAATTGATATTGACACCTATCTCGAAGGAGATATTTTAACGAAAGTAGATAGGGCATCAATGGCTGTTGCACTCGAAGGAAGAGAGCCTCTATTGGATCATAAATTGATCGAATTCGGACTTTCGTTGCCGGATAAGTACAAAATCCGAAACGGGCAAACCAAGTGGATCTTGAGAAATATTCTCTATAAACATGTACCTAAAGAACTTATTGAAAGACCTAAGCAGGGTTTTGCAATTCCGGTTAATGACTGGCTGCAAAGTGAATTAAAGGAGTACCTGATCGGACTAAGCAATGATGGGTTGTTTTGCGAAACATTCCAACTGCATAAAGAAGAACTTAGCAATGTGATCAACGATTTCCTGGATCCTTATAAACCATCAGCCAATCCACTCTTTATCTGGTTCTTGTATTCTCTGTATATGTGGTATAAAAAATGGGTCTAAAACAAGGAATAGCGGGATGAAAAATAAATTCTTTTTTGTAGTTAATGTTGACTGGTTTTTTCTGTCACATAGATTGCCCATTGCGCTGGAAGCGAAGAAACGGGGCTATGATGTAACCATCGTTACAATAGAAACAGATAAAAGGGCTGAGATAGAAAGTTATGAATTTACATTTATTCCCATCCCCACCAGCAGGGCCGGTACAAATATATTTAGAGAACTAAAGGTTCTTTTCTTCTTATGGAATCTTTACAGAAAGAACAGGCCGGACATTGTTCATCATGTAGGTGTAAAACCGGTTACCTATGGCTCTGTTGCTGCCAAACTTATCCAACTTCCGAAAGTAGTAAATGCGTTATCCGGAATGGGATATCTTTTTATAAATAAGGATAAGAACATGTTGGCGCATAAACTGGTTATGTTTCTTTTCCGCTTCGGGTTCAAAAACCCCAATCTCAGGTTTATCCTTCAGAATAAGGATGACCTTAGCGATATCAAACAGCTGAATATTCTGGATGAAAATCATGTTTTCCTGATCAAAGGTTCGGGAGTAGACCTCGATGAGTTTACCTATACGCCACTTCCATCAAACAAGAGGGTACGTGTACTTTTGCCTGCGAGAATGCTGTGGGACAAAGGTGTTGGCGAATTTGTTGCGGCAGCAGACAGTTTGTTTCCTGAATATGGTGATAAGGCTGAATTTATTTTGGCAGGGAATGTTGATGAAGGAAATATATCATCTATCAGCGAAGAACAATTGTTGAAATGGGAAGCAGAGAAGCATATTAAATGGATAGGATACCAAAATAATATGCGCAGCGTTTTGGCTGAGGCTGATATTATCGTATTGCCCTCATACAGAGAGGGTCTGCCTAAATCATTAATTGAAGCTTGTGCTATTGGAAGGCCTATCATTACTACCGATGTGCCAGGTTGCAGAGAAGTAGTAGAAGAGGGGGAGAATGGCTTGCTGGTAGAAGTTAAAAATTGGGAAGCCCTCGCAAATGCGATGAAACTCCTGATTGATAACCCGCAGAAAAGAGACGATATGGGAAAGAAGGGCAGGCTTATTGCAGAAAATAATTTCTCTATACAATCGGTTATTAATAAAACATTCGAAATATATAAATCATGATCTTGGGGAAGAGAATATTACTAACCGGGGCTTCCGGATTTGTTGGAAAGCGGTATCTGCAGTTATCGAATAAGCGATATGAGATACACCCTTTTTCTGTTACCGGTTCAAATATACCCAAGGATGAATGGCTTGCTTCTTTTGATACAGTAGTTCATATGGGAGGGCTTGCACACCAGATGCAAAAAGTAGACCCTCAAAACTATTTTGATGCCAATTATGAAAAAACAAGAACACTGGCGCTTTTGGCAAAAAAAAACGGAGTGAAACATTTTATTTTCATCAGCACCATTAAAGTGTTTGGCGAATCCCAGGAAACAATACTTACCGAAAAGTCTCCGTGCCTGCCAATTGATGATCCTTATGGCGAAAGTAAGCTGAAAGCCGAAGAATTTTTAAAAACCATAATGGATGAGTATTTCATTGTTACCATTATTCGCCCCCCACTTGTTTACGGACCGGATGTAAAAGGGAATCTGCAACGATTATTAAACCTGTGCGATTCCGGTTATTATCTCCCATTTGGATCAATCAACAACCGCAGGTCCATGATTTTTGTAGATAACCTGATCGAATTGATTAACCACCTGATTGATACAGGAACCGGCGGCCTTTTTCTTGCCGGGGACGACAGGCCGGTTTCAACCGAAGAACTGGTTATCATGATCAGACAAAGACAGGGAAAGCCTAAACGCCTTTTTGCAATACCTTTTTTTGCCAGATACCTCCTTAAATCAATAAAGCCAATGCTGGCCATACGCCTGTTTGGCTCATTGGAAATGGATTCTGTGACTTCGTATAAAAAAATTAATTTTGTGCCACCCTATTCGATAGCAGACGGGGTTAGTTTAATGGTGGATGCTTATATGGAAAATAAAACCAAATAGAGAGTATGGTAAATTATTCGAAAGATGCGATCACAGGAGAGAAATATGAGATCCCGGATATTATTGATGATAAAGCAGGAATTAATGCTTTTCTGGCGCAAAATACCGGAAAAAAAGTGGTCGTTGTTCAGGGACTGGGTTTTGTTGGCGCAGTTATGTCTATTGTTTGTGCCAATGCACTTACAGCCGAATATGCTGTTATCGGTATTGATCTGCCTACACCCAATAGTTTTTGGAAGATCAAAAGTATCAATGCAGGAAAATTTCCGGTTATTGCATCTGATCCGCAGATAGAACAGTTCTATAATAATTCCCGCAGGAAAAATAATTTTTATGCAACCTGCGATCCATACTGCTTCTCTAAAGCGGATGTGGTTATTGTTGATATAAATCTGGATGTTGACAAACGATCCAATTTTTATAAAGATCTCGAATCCTTCGATGTTACATTGGAAGGCTTTAAAAAAGCGATCCATTCTATAGGAATTAATTGTAAACAGGATGTACTGGTGCTTGTTGAAACAACTGTTCCCCCAGGTACCTGCGAGAATATCGTTAAGCCTGTTCTGGATAAATGCTTTGCAGAAAGGAATCTTCCTGCAGAGGCCTATTACCTTGGACACTCATATGAAAGGGTAATGCCGGGCCCGGATTATATTGATTCCATACAAAATTTCTACCGAGTATATTCCGGAATAAATGAAAGAAGTGCGGATGCAACAGAACATTTTCTGAAAACGATTATCAGCACAAGTAATTACCCTCTTACAAGACTAGGAAATACAAATGCTACTGAAATGTCGAAGGTGCTTGAAAATTCATATCGTGCCATGAATATTGCATTTATGGTTGAGTGGTCTCGCTTTGCTGAAGAAGCCGGTGTGAATATTTATGAAGTGGTTGATGCAATCAGAATGCGACCAACGCATAAGAATATCATGTATCCTGGTATTGGAGTAGGTGGTTATTGTCTTACCAAAGATCCTTTGATGGCTTCCTGGGCTAAACAAAACCTGTTTGGTAGTAAACAAAGCCTCGGGCAAAGTGAGACGGGCGTAAGGATCAATGATAAAATGCCTTTGTATGCTTTTCAGTTTCTGCAGCAATCCTTTGGAGATGAGCTGAAACAAAAGAATATATTGTTGCTGGGGGTTTCTTATAGAAGTAACGTAGGCGATACCCGTTATTCACCGGTTGAATATTTATACAATTATATTGAAAAAGAGGCGGCAAACATTTCTCTCCACGACCCTTATGTGAGTTTTTGGGATGAGAAACAAATTGCGGTGCAACAGGATCTTAATGAGTACTTTCCCGGAAAATGGGACATTGTCATCATTTCTACCGGCCATGTTGAATATAAAAATAACCCATCTTTTATAAAACAACTAATGGATATTGATCGAACATTTATATTTGATACCGTAGGACTCTTCTCAAAAGATGAAATTCAGGCTCTTTCGGAGAAGCATATTGTACGCGTATTAGGCAGAGGAGATCTAAAATAAACAAAATGAAAAAGAAAGTATTATTGCTCGGTGGAGCCGGGTTTATCGGATTGAATATTTCCCGATACCTTACTGAGGAAAGGGATTACAGGATAACTATAGCAGATAATTTTTCGCGAGGGAAAAAAGATGAATATCTTGTTGAGTTACTCACTAATGATCGCGTGTCATTGATAGAAGGGGATTTTACTAATCCTGACACATATAACCTCTTAGAATCGGATTACGATGAGGTGTATATGCTAGCTTCTGTAGTAGGTGTAAACAACACGCTTGAAATACCACATGAAATCATCAGAATCAATACCGCACTTATTTATAATACACTGGAATGGCTGAAAAAGTCATCGGTTAAAAAAGTATTGTTTACTTCTACAAGTGAATGTTATGCGGGAACTATCGATGCATTCGGATATAAAGTACCTACACCGGAAGATATTCCATTGACCATTCAGGATATCGGACATCCGAGGTTTACGTATGCTGTTACCAAGATGTTGGGAGAGTCAGGTTTTTTAAACTATTCAAGGAAATGCGGTTTTGAGTGTACTATTGTGAGATACCATAATGTATTTGGCCCGCGGATGGGATTCAAACATGTTATTCCCCATCTTGCTCAAAGGTTTCTTGCCAATGAAACCCCATTTTTATTGTATGGGCATGATCAAACAAGATCATTTTGTTATATAACCGATGCTGTAGAAGGCACTGTATTGGCAATGGAAAATAGCAGGTCTAATGGAGAGATCTTCCATATTGGAACAATGGATGAGATCACAATTGAAGACCTTATCAGAGAGGCCGGGCTGTTTTTTGGTTATAAAGGTGAATACCAGAGCGCACCTACCTATCCGGGATCAGTAGCAAGACGATGTCCTGATATAACAAAGGCAAGAACCCTTTTAGGCTTTGAACCCAAAGTAAACTGGAAAGATGGCCTACAACAGACATTACAGTGGTACAAAACCTTTTTTGAATCAGGGAAAGAATCTTTTGAGAAAGCATTTGAAAAACCTAAAATGAATGTATAGACTTTGCAAACGAATATTGGATATTATTATCGCAGTAACAGTGCTTGTAATTTGTCTGCCGTTTCTGATACCGATAATGATTCTTTTAAAGCTGACTGGCGAGGGAGAAGTATTTTACCTGCAGGACAGGGTCGGAACTGATAATAAACTGTTTGCTATCTGGAAGTTTGCCACCATGCTCAAGAACAGCCCGAATTTGGGAACAGGTGATGTTACTGTGAAGAATGATTCCAGAGTTTTGCCGATGGGAAAATTTTTGAGAAAATCCAAGATCAATGAACTCCCTCAAATTATCAATGTACTAAACGGCTCAATGAGCCTGGTAGGTGCGAGGCCTTTAATGCCGCAAAGTTTTCATCAATATACAGATGAAGTGAAATCTGTTATTTATCAAACACCTCCCGGTATCACAGGAATTGGATCATTGGTATTCAGAGATGAAGAAATGATTATCGATCAATCAGGAATGGATCCAAGATACTTCTATGAAAACTTTATATTACCTTATAAAGGGAATCTGGAGATATGGTATCAACAAAACAAATCACTTGTTCTTGACCTGAAAATTTTGTTCCTCACTGCCTGGTTGATTCTTTTTCCAAAATCAGACATTGTAAGGAAGACATTTAAGGGGCTGCCATCCCGTACATTCTAGTATTGGAGATATCTCCCTTACTTATGCGGATGAAGGGTACGCAAGGGCTTTAAATAAATCAGCTCAGCTATTGAATCTGCCTCTTTAAGAATTCAATAGCTGAGCTGATTTGTTTTATATAAAAGCTGGTTTTTTATCCGTTTTTCCCGAGGGTAATATCAGCTTTCTTACTTTCAATCGAAAGAACATCTGCTTGTTTCTTTTCATTTCTGGATAGGTTCCAGAAAAGAAAATTAATCATAATTGAGAGAAACATCATAAAGCTGATTAATTGGGCGTTTCCAATATTCTGAAGCAGGAAGGCGGCACTGATAAACAATGCACTGCTGCCAAGGAGTATCAATGTCGTTTGCATATGTGTGAAACCCATATTAATAAACCGATGGTGTAGGTGATTACTGTCTGCCACAAAAGGTGACCTGCCACGTAGAATCCGGAACATGAATACCCTAATGGTATCAACTACTGGAATGATGATCGTAGATAACGCGATTGCCGGAGCTGCTTTGAAAATACTGGTACTTCCTATCGTTTTGTTCAACTCTACAAATCGGACGCAAAATACAGACAACATAAAGCCGATAAACAGTGACCCCGTATCACCCATAAAAGTTTTTGCCGGAGAGATATTGTAATACAAGAAACCAATCAGTGTTCCGGAGAAAGCAATTGCCAGGAGGCAATCTCCTATGTTACCTGTTAAGTAAAAACAAACTCCAAATGTAAGACTGGCTAAGAGACCTATGGAACCCGCCAAACCATCAATGCCATCAATCAGATTCAGTGAATTGTATATAAAAATATTGATCAATACGGTAACGAGAATACTCAGTGGATAGCTTATTTCACCCACGCCGAATAATCCATGAAAACTGGTAAAACGAATATCTCCTAAAAATGCAATAATGCCAGCTGCTGCAATTTGAGCAAGAAACTTTTTAGTGGGCCCTAAACCAACTAGGTCATCTTTCAAACCGATAGCAAAAATGATCAGGCTTGCAGCAACAAAACTATTGAAGTACGGAAGGATATTCGTAGGTATAATTAAGGCAACCGAAAAAAGGAATGCGCAATATATACCTACGCCACCTAGGTTAGGGGTCTTAAAAATATGTATTTTCCGCTCTTCCGACGGCTCGTCAAATAAGTGCTTTTCCCGGGCTACTGAAATCACCGAACGGATACAAATCATAGTGCCCAATAAAGCCGTCAAGAATAGGATAACAGCAATGATCAACATAATTAGGAATATTAAGTTCTACCTTGTACAGCACAATTGGGGATGTGTGTGAGATTCAAAAGTATTGAAAATATGTTAACATTTTATTGTAATCCCGAATATTCTCGAAGAAGCTTATTCAAAAATGGAGAAATATGTTATTTTTAGTAATTTTATAACAAGTAGATTAAATAATAGATATTTAATTAATATGTATTATCTAATAGTATTAATTATATTGGGAATGTATTGATCTCAGGAGGTGATTGATAACATTTATTCTTTATAAAACCTATATTTTTGTTTTTTTTAGTTTAGTTCTAAATCGAATTTTTTGTCCAGTTTTCATGTCAAAAGTCAAACGTTTCGCATTTCGCTATTCGCGCTAATGTGTTTGTATTGTAGTGAAGCTGTTTTTGCTCAATCTATTCCAATTCATTCCTTTATTGATGAAACGGCACGATCCTTACAATTGTTGGGCAAGTTGGACTCCTCTATTTCCTTTGTTGTTCGCCCTTTGATTTCAAGCCGTGAGATGAATGCAAGCAAAATATATTCAATAGTCAACCAGGCTGATAAAGATATTATCGGTAAATCTAATATCCGGAAGGGTAGCAAGGTTGATTTCCAATTGCTGCCAGTATCTATTATTCAACAGCTTAATACCCACCACCCATATGGATGGAATGACGGGGCAATGATAGCATCCAAGGGTTATCAGACCCTGCTTACTGCAGGAGTCCATGGGTCGTATGGGCCTTTGGAAATTCAGGTAATGCCGGAGTTTGTTTATGCTGCTAATCCAGCCTATGAAAATAATATTTCTTATGGAAATGGTATTTCAAAAGCCTATACCAAGATATTACCTGGTCAGTCTAGTATACGTCTAACTACCGGAGCTTTTTCCACAGGTATCTCAACCGGGAACATATGGTGGGGCCCGGGTATCAATAGCTCTTTGATCATGAGCAATAATGCCCCCGGTTTTTTACATGCCTTTATGGGTTCGAACAGGCCGATAAAAACGGGTATCGGTAGTGTAGAATGGCAATTGATCGGAGGTAAAATAACTACTGATAATCATTCCGTTTTCGAGAATTATAATTTAAAGTATACAAATCCCTTCAGCGATTGGCGATATCTGAACGCTTATGTAGTAAGTTATCAGCCAAAATGGGTTCCGGGTTTGTTTATTGGAATCACAAGAGCCCTCCAGCAATATCATAAAGATGTTAGCAGTTCTTCGGGATCTGCGTTCAGTAAATACCTTCCAATTATTGCAAAAGCCGTTCAGAAACAGAGCGCCCGTGGTGATGATACACTTCGTACGGATCAACTAGCATCACTTTTTTTGCGTTGGGTGCTTGCGAAGGCGCATCTGGAATTCTACATTGAATATGGTGTTAATGATTATAACGATAATTTAAGGGATTATATCATGGGGCCAAGTCATTCCGCTGCACATATCGTAGGGGTTAAAAAAGTACTCCCGCTAAAACAGGATAGTTATCTTGATTTTGGTTTTGAAATAACACAAATGAGCCAAACATCCGATCGTGTGATCCGCGATGCAGGCAATTGGTATATCCATACCCAAATACAGGAAGGATATACCAATGAAAACCAGATATTGGGTGCAGGTGCCGGGCTGGGTTGTAACGTACAAACTATGACTGCAACATGGGTAAAAGGGTGGCAGAAATTAGGAGTTTTATTTGAAAGGGTAGAGAGAGATCCGCAATACCATCTTTACAAATGGGTTGATCTTAGCATTGGTATTTTGCTGCAATACAAATATAAAAATCTTGTATTATCAGGTAAGTTCCAGTTTATTAACAGCAACCAATATGCATGGGAAAAAGATGTTAATCGGTTCAAT